>JANNHC010000310.1:0-11155 GCA_031404215.1 Acidobacteriota bacterium | reverse complement strand
CCATGTGCAGGTTCCAGTTGATCCCGGCCCCCGCAAACACGCCGTTCGTCCCCTGCCACGTCAGCCCCAGCGTCGCATTCACCGGCGACGTCAGCGCCGTCGTCAGCGGCGACAGGCTGCCGTCGGTCGCCACGACCGGCGCGGTCAGCGTCACCGTGTCGCGCAGGTAGCGTTCGCCGTGGAGTTCCGCCGTGAACCGCAGACGCTTGCGCGACGGCACGCCGAGGCCCACGCCCCACCGCAGCCCGTTGCTCAGGTCCACGCCGTCCGGATCCCCGCGCAGGATCACGCCGCCGAAGCCCGACAGCTCGACCCGCTCGTTGACTTCCTTGCTCACAATCGCGTCGAGCGCCACGTCCAGCTTCCCGGTCCCGACGCCCGCGTCGTCTTCCTTCGCCGTCGGCACCTTCAGCATCCCGCGCAGCGCGAACGCCGCCGGCTGCTGCCGCCACGCCGACGTCAGGTTCACTTTCGCCCCGAGCCACAGGTCGCCCAGCTGATTGTCCGACCAGCCTTGCCGCACGAACGGATGCTCGTTCACCACGCCGCCGGCCACTGGCTGCGACGCCACGAACAACGGCCGCACGTCGCGGTCGATGCGCCGCACGAGCGTCCACGCGCCGAACAGCTCCGCGCGGTCCCCGAGGCCCACCCCGAACGTCAGCGGCCAGTCCGACACGTCGGTGAAGCCCTGGTCGCGATCGAAGTTCACGCGATACGCGCTCATCGACCACTTCTTCGCCGGCAGCACCTCGCCCGTCGGCACGAACCACAACCCCGTATCCCCATTGACCGTCGTCGTCGCCGGACGGGTTTCAACGTCGCCAGACATCGTCTGCTGCGCCGTGACTTGTTGGGCAGACGTTGCCGGCTGCGCCGATCCCGTTGTGGACGATGAGGTCGAGCCTGCGGACTGTCCGGTTGACGGCTGTCCACTTCCTGCCGTGGAAGTCTGGGCAGAGGCCGCCACGACTCCCGCGAGCGCCACGACCGCCACCATCGCTACCCGTTTCAACATACGCACACGCCTCCTACACGCTACTCTTCTGTCCGTCTAACGCTCCGCTAATTAGAGCGACTCGACGGCTTGCCCGTCCGGCATCGAGGACTGCTCATCCGCGAGCCGTCCGCGGCCACCGCGGCTGATCTGACCGCCTTTGCGGCCCGCCGAACGCGCCTCGTCCGACGTCCATTCGTGCGCGGTACCCTTCTGGTGGGCCGCACGGCCACCCTTGCTGGCGATTTCGCGCTGCTTTTCAGGCGTCATCGACGCAAATCCCCGACGTTCCTTGCGTTCTCCGGTCACTCGCACGTTTGCAGCTTCATTCATGGCTTCACTCTCACTGTAGCATCCTGCCGAGAGGCTCCGCACAACGTATGGAGCCCGCTCAGGCTCCGAAGGCGGATCCTGGACCGGCGCGGGTTTGGGTTCATCCGTGGGAGTGTCGGGCGCTTCGTCGGGTTCTTCCTGTGGACGTGGGCGCTCGTCGTCGTGCTGCATGGCTCTGGTCACTCCCGCCGTTACCTACCGCCGGGCTTTGCTTCAAAGGCTGTGCCACGCGAAGAACATCAGCGCCTTGCCGAGTTTAGCGCTAAATAGCTGAAATTCGTGGAGATATGACCGTACTTGCGACATGGGGTGCCGGGCCGCATGACGTAATTCCCTACACCGGATCACTACACATGAGGCTGCGAGTTCCCAGTTGGTGGGTGAACGGGCGACCCCGCGAAACCCGCGTCGCGGTGCTCCAGCGCGGCACGGTGATGTTCTTTCAAGGACTACCGAGCGATGCGCCGTGCTGATAGAATCGCCAGCATGAGTCCCTGCAGCCCTCCCCAGCCTCCCTCGCCGGCCGGCAACACGACCGGCCGGAAGGTGTTCTGCAACAAGTTCCAGAAGGAAATGGCTGGCCTCGATTCACCACCGTGGCCAGGCGAGCTTGGGCAGCGCATCTACGAGAACATTTCCGCGGAAGCCTGGAAGCTCTGGGAAGAGCGGATGAAAATGATCCTGAACGAGTACCGGCTCATGCCCTGGCAGAAGGAAGCGCAGGACCTCGTGAAGAAGCACATGGACGACTTCTTCTTCGGCGAAGAGGCCGCGCTTCCGCCCGGCTACGTCCCACAGCAAGCCAAATAAGACCGCAGGAAGCCGAGTACGAGATGTGGAGGGCGCGGTCCTAGGAGCGCGCCGCTACAGGAATCGGCGACGCAATCTCGAAATGCAGGCTGGCGTGTGCGTGCCTCAGTGCGCCGAGGACCGCGAGTGAATCCAGGGCCCTGGCGAAGATGAATCCCAGGTAGCTTGCCGCCTCGGGCAGCGGTTCCAGCATCTGATCGATCTTTGCCGTGATGCGCACCTCCTCGACGTCAGGCACGGCTGTGGCCGCATCGATCCCGTCCACCCGCTTCAGCATCCCTCGCCTGGGGATGGGGATCATCATCACCCCCGCGGATCGGGACTCGCGCACGTAGTCCGAGACATCGTCACCCACGGCATGCCGCAGCAGCACTTCTTCCAGACTGACGCCATCCGTGCGATCGGGGGCGGCAAAACGCAGGACCCTCGAGCAGAGTCCGCCGATCGGACGGGCCGCGACTTCGAGCATGAATACCTCGCGCGCATCGACGCGGCATTCGGCATGGACGGGGCCGTTTGTGAGGCCGAGCGCACGAGCCGCGACACCGACGTGCTCAATGACGGACTGCTGCCGATCTGCTGTCAGTCGCGACGGCGTGACGTAGATCGTCTCTTCGAAAAACGGACCGTCCAGCGGATCCGGCTTGTCGAAGATCGCGAAGGCGCGGAATGCGCCGTCGGTCATCACGCCTTCGATTGCGAACTCGGGCCCTTCGATAAACCCTTCGACAAGAATCGTGTCGTCGAGCCCGGTCCGAAGCGCACGGACATCTCTCCGGTCGAGCAGCGCGCGAAGGCGCGCGATCGCCAATTCGAGTTCCGCCGGCGTATTCGCGCGCATGACCCCCCGGCTGCCCGAGAGGCCCAGCGGTTTGACCACACACGGAAAGCGGAGGCGCGGATCGGCCGTGACGTCGCCTTCCGGATCCATTTCGAAGAACCACGGGGCCGGCAGGCCGGCGGCCGCGAAAGACCGCCGCACTCTCGTCTTGTTCACGCTGGCTGCGGCGGCGGAGGGTGGATTTCCGCGCACACCGAGCGCCTGCGCCGCGCGCGCCGCCAGCATCACCGGGCGATCGCCGACCGCGATCACCCCATCGACGGGCCTCGCCCGCGCGGCCTCGACGATGGCGCGAAGCGACGCGTCTTCGTCATGAAAGCGGACCGCGACAGCAGCATCACGCCACGGATCGTCGAGACGATGGCAGCGATCCGTCGCGAACATCAGATCGATATTCGCGCGCGCCGCCGCCTCGCCAAACGAGCGGAGCTGATAGCCGGTCGTCGTCGAAAGAATCAGCGCGCGCACATCACCTCAATCCCTAATCCCTTATCCCTAATCCTCGATCGCCAGCCGACGGTGTAGCTATAACAGAGCCAACTGCTCTGCCGTGGGCTCCGCTCAACAGTACCAGGGCTCATTGAGGTACGGAATCACCGTGCGTGAGGCACGCGGTGTGTCGCGACGCATCGCGCGCGCGCCGGCCCGGGCATGCGCGAGGTCCCAGACCTTGGCAAAGACTTCCCGTCTGGGCGCCGACAGTGTGACGCCCACCAGCTGTGTGATCTCCTCCTGCAGCGCGTCCACAGCCGGGTCGGCATGCCTCCATGGATACGTGAGCGAGCGGCCGTCAAAGGCGGCCGTGACGGCGCGGACATCGTCGAGCTCCAGCATGCGCGAGCCGTGTGGAATGAGCAGGCGGATCGCGAGCTGAATTGGCGCCACGTGCTCGACGAGGTCCAGCCGATCGATCGCGTCCAGCAGGTCGAGATAACCCGGCAGGCTCGTCCAGGGCGTGAACGGCACGAATGTCGGCGCGAGCGCCAGGCACGCCTCGCGGCAGAGGCCGACCGCGCGTTCGAAGTCGGCGCGCGTGTGGCCTTTTTCGAGCTTCGCGAGGACGCCGTCGTCCACCGACTCGGCCGCGGTCGTCACGAACGCACAACCGGTGTTCTGCAGGACAGGCAACAGGTCGGCGTGCCGGAGCAGGTGCTCCACCTTGATGGTGACGTCGTACGTGACGCCCGGGCATTCGCGCGCGAAGGCGCGTATGACGGCCTCGGCGTGGCGAATCCCATTGAAGAAATCCGGATCGCCAAACGTAATGTGCTGCGCGCCGGAGAGGACCTGCGCCCGTGCGTCGGCGAGCACGACGTCCACCGGCACGACGCGAAAGCGGCCGTCATACACGGGAACGATCGGGCAGTGGCGGCAGCGGTGCTTGCAGCCACGGCTCGCTTCCGTGTAGCCCACGGTGCGACGCTCATCGAGCACCTGCAGCGTGGCGTACCGCGTCAGCGGCAGCAGTCCATCGCGCGACGGCACGCGGAATTGAAGGTGTGGCAGCGGGGAGGCAGCCCTGAAGGACTGCGCTACGTTAACGATGCTCGGCGGCAGCTTGTCGTCTGCAGGCGTAACGCAGCCCCTCAGGGCTGCCTCGACGATATCCTGCTCAAACTCCCCACCCAGAACATCCATCACGCCGCGCTCGCGAAGAAGCGACTCGTTCAGCGGCGCATAGAGGCCGTAGGCGATCAGGCGGGCGGCCGGATTGAGCGCGCGAACGCGGTCGATCACGGGTAGCGCGAGACGAGTGGCCGTGTGCATGGGCAGGAAGAAACCCACGGCCTCGGCTTCGAGGACGGTCTCGTCCGCGAGCTTCTCCTTGGCGAGGTCCACGCATGTGACGGACACTCCGGCCTCGCGCAACCACGCGGCCGGTGACGCCAGACCGAACGGCTGGCGCCCCATGTCGTACGTCGAGATCAACAGGGTCCGCACGAATGCATTGTACGCGACTGCCTCTTCGCGACTAAGTTATGCTCCTGTCATGACCGATTCGGTTTCGCCTACCGTCAAGGCCCCTCCTCCAGGACCCGGGAAGTCGGCCCTGTCCGCTCACGATCGATCGTTTTTCGGGCATCCACGCGGCCTCTCGACTTTGTTCTTCACGGAGATGTGGGAGCGTTTCAGCTACTACGGGATGCGCGCGCTGTTGCTCCTCTACATGACAGCCCCGATCGCGGCAGGTGGATTGGGCTTCGATACGGCCCGCGGCGGCGCCATCTACGGCCTCTACACCTCGATGGTGTACATGACGACGCTGCCGGGCGGGTGGATCGCGGATCGACTCATCGGCCAGCGGCGCGCGGTGTTGTACGGCGGCATCCTGATCGCGTGCGGCCACTTCAGCATGGCGGTCCCGTCGCTCACGACCTTTTACCTCGGCCTCTTCCTCATCGTCATCGGCACCGGCCTTCTGAAGGGAAACGTCAGCGTCATCGTCGGACAGCTGTACGCGCCGGGCGACGTGCGACGGGACGCCGGATTTTCCATCTTCTACATGGGGATCAACATCGGCGCATTCGCGGCGCCCCTGGTCTGCGGCTATCTCGGGCAGCGCATCGACTGGCACCTCGGATTCGCGGGCGCTGGATTCGGCATGGTCGTGGGACTCATCCAGTATGTCTGGGGCAGCCGGTACCTAGGGGAAGCTGGTATGCGTCCCGCGCCCTCGACGCCTGAAGCGTTTGCCCAGTTGAAACAAAATGCGATGTTGTGGGGCGGGATTGCGTTTGTCGCGATCGTGCTGTTCGGACTGGGCGCGTACCTCGGCGTGATTCCGGTGACGGCCACGCAGATCAGCAACGCGGCCGGGGTATTTCTGCTCCTCCTGACCGCTGGATTTTTCGGCTGGTTGTTTTTTGGCGGCGATTGGACGCCGGAAGAGCGCAATCGACTCTATGCGATTGGGGTGTTGTTCCTGGCAGCCGCGCTCTTCTGGTCGGTGTTCGAGCAGGCGGGATCGACGCTGAACCTGTTCGCCGACAGAAGCACGCGGAACGAGTTGCTGGGATGGACGTTCCCGAGCAGCTGGTTCCAGTCGCTGAACTCGCTGTTCATCTTTGCGCTCGCGCCGGTGTTCGCATGGCTCTGGGTGCGGCTCGGATCCACCGGACGCGAGCCGTCGAGCCCGGCCAAGTTCGCGATCGGCCTGGTCTTCGTCGGCGCCGGCTTCGCGATCCTGATCGTCGCGGCCCGGCTCGCGGAGCAAGGCGTACAGGTCAGCCCGCTGTGGCTGACCGTGACCTACCTGCTTCATACAATCGGCGAGCTGTGTCTCAGCCCTGTCGGCCTGAGCGCGATGACGAAACTTGCGCCCGTGCGGATCGGCGGGCTCATGATGGGCGTCTGGTTCCTCGCCTCGTCGGTCGGCAACTACATGGGCGGCCGCGTGGCGGCGTTCTATGAATCGCTGTCGCTGGCGACACTCTTTGGCGTCGTGGCCGCGTTCGCAATCGTGGCCAGCCTCATCATGTTCGCGCTCGTCCCGCCGATCAAGAAGCGGATGGGGCAGGTCAACTGAAGCCGCAGGGCTCAGGGCTCAGGTAGTTGAGAATAATGGTTCTTGAAAAATACAAGCAGAAGCGCAACTTTACGTCGACGCCGGAGCCGGCCGGCGATCTGAAGGTTGCGCAGGAGCGCGCGAAGAAAGCCAAGGCGGCGGACGGACTGTTCTTCTGCGTGCAGAAGCACCTGGCGAGCCACCTGCACTATGATTTCCGCCTCGAGTGGAAGGGCGTGCTGCTGTCGTGGGCGGTGCCGAAGGGGCCGTCGCTCGATCCAGGAACGAAACGGCTCGCGATGCATGTCGAGGATCATCCCTTCGAGTACGGCACGTTCGAGGGGGTCATCCCCTCCGGTTACGGTGCCGGCATTGTCATGCTCTGGGACCAGGGCACGTGGACGCCGGAGACGGACGATGTCGGGGCGGCGCTGAAGAAGGGTGACCTGAAGTTCACCCTTGACGGCTACAAGCTCAAGGGCTCGTGGGTGCTCGTCCGCACCGGCGGCTGGGGCTCGAGGCAGGGCCCCGGCGACGCTCGGAGCTGGCTGCTGATCAAGCACAAAGATGACTGGGCCGGTGAGGTGGACATCACGGAGTTCGCGCCGCTGAGCGTGAAAAGCGGCGGAGACTTCGAAGAGATCCTCGCGGCGGATCGACCAGACGTGTGGGAGTCGAACCGCCCCGCGAAGGGAGGGGTGGCGGGCGCGATGCTCGCGCAGATTATTGAGCGCGCGGCAGCGCTCAAAGCTGCGAAGTCTCCGGCGCCTCGCGGACCTAAGCGTCAAAGTGCCAGAGGTGCCAAGGGTGCCAGGGTGCCAAGGGCAAAGAGCCCCCGGGGGAAGACAAGGGTGTCTGAAGCCAAGACATCAATCAGGAAAAAGGCTAGCGCATGAACAAAACCGACTTCATCCTGTTCAGCGGCGCGGCTCCGGGCGCCGAAGAGGCCTTCGGCGCCTGCGCCGAGCGGCACGGCATCGAGGAAGTGAACTTCACGTTCGACGGCCACACCGAGGCGAGGCGCCGGGGTATCCGGGTGTTGAATCACGAGGAGCTGCAGACGGGCGACGTGAGCCTCGAGTACGTCTCGCGGCTGATGCACCGCCGCTATACCGACAGCCCGACAATCCGCAAGATCCTGCAGACGTTGTGGTACCAGGTCAACCACGGCCAGGAGATTTACGTTGTCGGCGCCATCCAGGAGGACGGCACCGTGCGAGGCGGCACCGGGTGGGGCGCGGAGTTCGCGAAACTCTGCAACAAGCCGCTGTTCGTCTTCGACCAGGAGAAGGACGCCTGGTTCGAGTGGACGGGCGAGGACTGGAAGAACCGGGGGGGCGACACCCCGGTCGTCACCCACCCGCATTTCACAGGCACGGGCACCCGCAAGGTCCACGACAACGGCAAGCGCGCCATCGAGGATTTGTTCACGAAGTCATTCGAGCGCGGCTGACGATCAGGAGTCTCGGGCAGGAGTCTCGGGCGCCGGCTGGTCCCAGTCGACCGCGGAGACTCACCGTCACATCCTACGAACGCTCTTCGAGCTCAACCCACCGCGCGAGAGCGGCCTCGATCTCCGGTCCGATGGCTTCGATGCGATAGAGGACCGCCCGGATGTGGTCCCCCCTTTCCTTGTAGAACGACGGCAGCGCGGACTCGTGACGCAGGCGTTCCTGCTCCGCTTCGAGCGCCGCAATGTGACTGGGCAGCGACTCCAGCTCACGCTGCTCCTTGAACGAGAGTTTCCGCGAAGGCTGTGGGTCCGCCTGAAGGCGGACGCTACGGGAGTCAGGGTCCGCCTGAAGGCGGGCGCTGCGGGAGTCACGCTCTGCCTGCAGGCGGACACTGCCGGACATCTGCCGCAGGTAATCTTCGTAGCCCCCCACGTATTCGGTGACCTTCCCCCCGCCTTCGAACGCCAGCGTGCTCGTGACGATGTTGTCGAGGAACACGCGGTCGTGGCTCACGAGCAGCACGGTGCCGTCGAAATCGCCTATCAGCTCTTCGAGCAGCTCGAGCGTCTCGATATCGAGGTCATTGGTCGGCTCGTCGAGAATGAGGACGTTGGCCGGGCGGGCGAAGAGCCGCGCGAGCATCAGGCGGTTGCGCTCGCCGCCCGAGAGCGACTTCACGGGCGACTGCGCACGCTCGCGCGGGAAAAGGAAGTCCGCGAGATAGCCCATGACGTGCCGCGACTCGCCGTTGATGACGACAGTGTCGTTGCCGTCGTTGACCGTGTCGAGGACCGATCGCTCGGGATCGAGCTGCTCGCGTTGCTGATCGAAGTATGCGATCTGCAGGCGGGTGCCGCGCCTGACCTCGCCGGCGTCCGGCTCGAGCTCCCCGACGAGCAGCCGCAGCAGCGTGGTCTTGCCCGACCCGTTCGCCCCGATGAGCCCTATGCGATCCTTCCGCAGGATGCGCTGCGAGTAGTCGCGGACGATCGTCGCGCCGCCGAGGGCCTTCGTGACGCGCTTGGCCTCGAAGACCAGGCGGCCCGAGCTGTCGGCCGCGTCGACCGACATGCGGACGGTCCCCCCTTCCGCGCGATACGCGGCCCGCTGCTCGCGCAGCGCCATCAGGTCCTTCACGCGTCCTTCATTGCGCGTACGGCGCGCTTTCACCCCCTGCCGGATCCACGCCTCTTCCTTCTCGAGCTTCTTGTCGAGCCGCGCCAGCTCGCCGGCTTCGGCGCTGAGCGCCGCGGCCTTCTTCTCGAGGTACTGCGGGTAGCTGCCCGGCCACGACGTGAGACGGCCCCGATCCAGCTCGACGATCCGCGTCGCCAGGTTCGACAGGAACGCGCGGTCGTGAGTGACGAAGAGGAGCGCGCCCGGGAAGTGACGCAGGTGATCTTCGAGCCAGCGGATGGCATCGATGTCGAGGTGGTTGGTCGGCTCGTCGAGCAGCAGCAGCTCGGGCTCCGACACCAGCGCCTTGCCGAGGAGCGCGCGGCGGCGCCAGCCGCCGGACAGTTCCCCCATCAGGCGATCGGCCGGCAGGGCGAGTCGCGACACCACCAGCTCCACCTTCTGCTCGAGGCTCCAGCCGTCCCGCTCTTCGAGCTCATGCTGCAGCTCGCCGAGCGCGGCCAGCGCCGCCCCGTCGCCGGGATCCTCGGCGACCCGCATCGCGGCGTGATGGTAGCCGGCGACAATGGCGCCCAGGGTGCCAAGGCCGCTCGCCACTTCGTCGAAGACCGTGCGATCGCCGGGCCCCGGCACGTCCTGTTCGAGCCGGGCGATGCGCAAGCCTGGACTCCGCCACGCGGTGCCTGAATCGGGCGCCATGTCCCCCGAGACCACCTTCAACAGGCTGGATTTTCCGGTGCCGTTGCGGCCAATGAGCGCAATCCGCTCCCCCGGCTCGATGCGGAGATCGGCTGACTCAAAGAGCGGCAGGTGACCAAAGGCAAGCGCGACGCCGTCGAGGGTGAGGAGGGGCACAGAATTGCTGAAGGCTGAAGTTCTAATGCTCGACGCTGAGGTAAAATCAGGGCCGCAAGCAGACAAGGATACAGGAGGACCGATGAAAGCGATGTTTCTCGCGGCTGTGGTGTGCGCCGCTGTGGCGGTTCCGTCGGAAGACACGACGCTCGGGGCGGGCGTGACCATGAACGAGGGGACCCCGATCGCTGCGTTGACGGCGCGACCGCAGGAGTTCGTCGGCAAGACGATCCGGATCGACGGCGTCGCGACCGCGGTCTGCGAGGCCATGGGCTGCTGGATGGCCGTCAAGGCCGGCGACGGTGGCGGCGCGACCGTGCGGCTGAAGGTGGAAGACGGCGTGATTGTGTTCCCCGTCAGCGCGAAAGGGAAGCACGTCTCGGCGGAAGGGGTCTTCGAGCAGGTCGGCGCGAAGGACACGGAAGACATGGATCCGAAGGCCTCCGCGACGTACCAGATCAAGGCCACCGGCGCGATCATCCGTGGCAGCTAACAGCGACATGGATTCTGTGGCTCGGCTCTCGACTGAAGAACGCGACGCACTGGACGGATTGACGGCTGACTTGCGTCGGGTTTTCGGGGCACGCCTGCATTCCGTTTCCGCCTACGGATTGCACGAGCCCTCGGCGTCACCCCGCGCCGTCCACTCGATCGCGCTGGTCGAGCGGCTGACCTTCCAGGATCTCTCGGCCTGCGCGCCGCTCGCGGTGACGTGGCGCCGGAAGTCGCTCGCCGTGCCGCTCATTCTCGAACGTGAGGAGTTCCTGCGCACGCTCGACGTCTTCCCGCTCGAGTACGGCGACATCATCGCGCATCACGTCGTGGTCGCCGGGGGCGACCCGTTCGTGGACGCCCGCGTCTCCCCCGCCGACATCCGCCGCGCGTGCGAGCTCAGCGCGAAAAGCCACCTCATTCATCTTCGCGAGGGATTCCTCGAAACCGGCGGCGACGCCCCGTCGGTGGCGCGGCTCATCGCGGCGTCGGCCGCGCCGTTCCGCACGCTGCTCGCCAACATCGCCCGGCTCGCCGCCGATCGCCCACAAGGTGATCGGGTCTCCTTCCAACAAACTGATCGCAACGACGACGTCGCGCAGACCGCCGAGCGGCAAATCGGGATTCCCGCGTCGGTCGTCCGCGACGTCATCGGCGCGGGCTCCGGCACCCAGAGCTCCATCACGGATCCGACCGCCACCCTGTCGCGCTACATCGCGGCCGTCGAGAAG
>JANNHC010000309.1:0-9684 GCA_031404215.1 Acidobacteriota bacterium | reverse complement strand
GGAGTATTGCGGCCTCGCGTTGGTCGGCGCCAACCCGGGAGAGATCACCATCAACTACGACCGCTGCGCCAACGTGTGCGGCAGCCTGAAGGTCACGCCGGAAACCGTGGCGCACGAGGTCGGCCACGCGATGGGGTTCTGGCACACCGAGGGCGGGGGCATCATGAGCCCGACGCGCGGGCGCAGGTGTGGAAACCTCAACTTCTCGGACCAGGAGCGGCTCCATGCGCGCGTCGCTTACGCGCGGCCTCGCGGAAATGCGGACCTCGACAAGGATCCGGACAGCTTCCTCGCCACCGTCGTCGACACGCCGCCTCTCGTCGTCTGCCGGTAGTAGACGGGGCCGCGGGCCGGAGAGAGGAGAAGGCTAGTCGCTGAGGCACACCCCACATGACTCTTCCGAACACCGAGGCGGGAACGAATGGGCCTCAGCGCGGGCGCCCGGGACCGGCGACAGCGCCGGCTGCGGCAGGACGCGGAATCATGGGAACTCTCGCGTCCGGAGGGGGCCAGTTCGCGCGCAGGTGAGCATAGCGCGGGTCATCGGTCGCCGCCATCGAGCGAAAGCTGCCGGCAAGTGTGTTCAGATAATAGGCGTCACATCCCGGCGCCGCGACGAACGGATGATACCCGTCGCGGACGATGACGAGATCACCGTTGGTTACTCTGAGGGTCTGATCCGATCGTCCATCGGCGGTATAGAGGCGCTGAAGGCCGTACCCGTCCGGACCACTGAATCGATAGTAGTACGTCTCCTCGAGGTCCGCTTCGACTGGCGGCGCGTGGCGATCGTGTTTGTGCGGCGGATAGCTCGACCAGTTTCCCGCCGGTGTCAGGACCTCGCACACAAGCAGACGATCCGCCGCCGCGGCGGGAGGCAGAATGTCGATGATCTGCCGCGTGGCATTTCCGCCGCCGCGCACTTCCAGTCCGCAATCCTCCGGCCTGATCTCTCGTGGCGGGAAGCGTCGAGTGCTTGGCGATCTGCAGTCAGCGATCTCGGTGCGCTGTGTGGCACGCACCTCGAATGCGGTGCCCGGCGGCAGGTATACCGCATGCGGGTAGTCGGTGAAGACGTCACGACGAGGGCCGAGGCGCAGCGGCCTGCGCTGGTCGGGCGACCAGCTGACCGACGCGAGACCGGACAGCAGGACCAGGCAGGCTTCGTGGCGGCCAGTTCGACCGCTCCACGTATCCCCGCGGGCGATCTGGCGAACGGCGAACCCGACATACTCCCATTTCGCCCGCCGCGGCGTCACGGAGACCTGTGTTCCGGACTGTCCGGCCGCCACGGCACGGGTGTGCAGCACAGGTGCTGAGCGCTTCATGGCGCGACCTCGACACGCTGACCCGTCTGTTGCGCCCGCGTCGCCGCCACGGCAATCCGCAGGGCCTCAATTCCATCATCGACGGTTATGGGTGGCTGTCGTCCCTGCAGCACGTTCTGCGCGAAGTTCTCGAGCTGCGTCGTGTAGGCTTCGCCGAAGCGTTCCATGAAATACGGAACGGTGTCGTGCGCCACCATGCCCTTCGTCATGATCATCAGCGGCGTTTCCCGGATATACCCGACCCGCAACGTGCCCCGTGTCCCGAGCAACTCCGTGATGATGTCGTAGCCGTAAATACCGTTCCGGGTGAGATCCACCACGCCCAGCCGGCCGCTGGTGAACACGAGACTGATGATTGCGTTGTCGATGTCGCCCACTGCGCCGAGCTCGGGATACGCAAGCACGCCGCCTATGGCCTGAACCGTGGCCACCTCGCCCATGAACCATCGGGCCAGATCGAAGTCGTGGATGCCCATGTCGAGGATCATGCCGCCGCTGCTCCGGGGATCGGCGTACTCCACTGACGGTCGGAACGGGTCTCGCGACGTGGACTTGAAGACGACGGCGTCGCCGATGACCCCTTCGCCCAGCCGCTGCTTGGCGGCCGCGAAACCGCGATCGAACCGGCGCATGAACCCCATCTGAAAGAAAATACCCGACCGCTCGACAGCTCGCCGTATCGCGACCGCCTCATCCAGCGCGATCGAGAGCGGTTTCTCGCAGAAGACGGCCTTGCCCGCCGCGGCCGCGGCTTCGGTCACATCACGGTGCGTGCTCGTCGGAGTGACGATGACGACCGCGTCAACCGACGGATCGCCGATGACGTCACCAGGATCGGTCGTTCCGCGAGGGACGTCGAATTCACCGGTGATCGTATCGACAGCGGACTGGTCCACGTCGGCGACCGCTACGAGACGCGTACACGCAATGCGCGTCGACAGGTCGCGTGCGTACACGCGTCCAAGACGGCCCAACCCGATCAGCCCCACGTTCAATTTCACTCTGCCTGTGCTGTCCGCCACACTCTCTCCTTCGCTTCTGGCATGCTGCCGATGTCAGTGACTGCCCGCCGTTCCGCTCTTCGTCACGAGCGCGATGGGGACTTTTTGCTCGGCCGCCACGGCTTGACCACGGAGCAGCCGTGCGGCACTTTCGACGGCGATCCGGCCCATGTCCCGAGGCGACTGTGCCACGGATGCCTCCATGCGGCCCGCCTCGATCATCTTGCGGGCGTCGTCCAGTGCGTCGAACCCGACGACGCGGATGCCGCCAGAGCGTCCGGCAGCCGCAATCGCCTCGACTGCCCCGAGGGCCATCAGATCGCTGCAGGCGAACAGGGCGTCGATGTCGGCGTGCGCCTGGAGCATGTTCTGAAACACCGTGAAGCCCAGATCGCGCTCCCAGTTCGCCGGCTGGCTCGCCACGATGGTCATGCCGGGGTGCTGCTGGAGGGCCTCCCGGAACCCACGGAGGCGGGAGTCGCCGGTCTCGTGCCCGGGGATGCCCTCGAGGATGGCGACGCGGGCCTTCCCTCCGGTGGATTTCGCCAGGTACTCGCCGGCCAGCCGTCCGCCTTCGTAGTTGTCGGACCCGATGAACGACGCGATCTGCAGCTTGTTGTCCGCGGCAGCTTTTGGGTCGACACGCGTGTCCACGACAATGACGGGGACAGCGCCGCGATTCGCCTTCGCGATCGCAGAGGCAATCTCCCTCGAGCCGCTGGGCGTCACGATGAGCGCGCGAATGCCGGTCTGGAGCAGGTTCTCGATGATTTGCATCTGCTTTTCGACGTCGATCTCGCGCTCGGCGGCCTGCACCACCAGCTGAATGCCCTCTCGGCCGGCAGCCTCCTCGGCGCCACGCTGCATGTCGAGGAAGAACGGATGGTTGAGCGTCTTCATGACGAACGCGACTTTCGGCGCCGCGCCCGATTCAGTCGAGCTGCCACGATTGCAGCCGGCGGCAAGTCCGAGCATCGCGAGTCCGACTACAAGTACGTTGGCAAGCCGTGACATGCAATCCCTCCCTACTACCGCCGATGCCGCTTCAGCGACATGTCCACCAGGACTGCGCCGATGATCACGACGCCGATGACCACCTGCTGAAAAAACGACGACACATCGAGCAGGTTGAGCCCGTTCCTCAGCACACCCATGATGAGCGCGCCGATAAGCGCGCCCATGATTGTCCCTTCACCCCCCAGCAGGCTCGTTCCGCCGATCACGGTCGCCGCGATCGCGTCGAGCTCATACATGGTCCCGGCCGTCGGTTGCGCTGAGTTCAGGCGCGCGGTGAGTATGACGGCCGCCGCGGCGCTCATCAGGCCGGCGACTCCGTAGATCGCGGTCTTGTGATATCGGACGGCCACGCCGGATAACCGTGCGGCCTCTTCGTTGCCGCCGATCGCATAGGCCGCGCGTCCGAACACGGTGTGGCCAAGTACGAAATGCGCCACGGCATAGATCAGGCCGGCCGTGATTGCGGGCGCCGGCAGCATCAGCACTCGCCCGGTCGCCAGCATCCGGAAACCGTCGTCGAAGCCGGAGATCGGGCGCCCTTCCGCCAGCATGAGCGCCGCGCCGCGCGCCACGCTCATCATACCGAGTGTCGCGATGAACGGCGGCAAGCGGCCGAACGTGACGAGTACGCCGTTGACGAGGCCGCACGCCAGACCCACGGCGAGCGCCAGCGCGATCGCCACCGGCACGGGGACCCCGGCCTGAAGCGCGCTGCCCAGCGCGATGCCCGACAAAGCCAGGATCGACCCGACCGACAGATCGATGCCACCCGAAATGATCACGAACGTCATGCCGACGGCGACGACGGCATTGATGGCCGTCTGCTCGAGCACGTTCAGCAGGTTCGAAACCGTCAGGAAGTGCGGCGTCGCCGCCCACAAGATCAGGCACAGCGCAATCAGCCCGGCGAACGTGCCGAGCTGCCGCCGCGATTGCACGTGCAGGAGGCGAGGCGTCACGAATCAACCGCGGCGTTCACGAGGCGAGCCCGAGAGCAGCCTGCAGCACGGCGGCCTCGGTGGCTTCCGCCGCCGACAGTTCCGCCTGCACCGCGCCGGCGCGCATGACCAGCACGCGATCGCTCATCCCGAGCACCTCGGGCAGGTCGGACGAGATCATCATGATGCCCGCCCCCTGCTCGACGAGCCGATTCATGAGGAGATAGATATCGTGCCGCGCGGCGACGTCGATGCCGCGCGTCGGCTCGTCGAAGATGAAGATGTCGGCCCGTGCGGCCAGCCACTTCGCCAGCACCACCTTCTGCTGATTGGCGCCGCTCAGGTGGACGACAGTCTGCTCGGGTCCCTGCGTGCGGATCCGCAAATCCACAATCGCCTGCTGCGCCTCGCGCCGCTCGGTCCTGCGGTCCATGACGCCGAACCGCGACAGCGCGCGGAGATGCGACAGCGCGACGTTACGCTCCACAGCGAGGCCCAGCACCAGTCCCTGCTGCTTACGATCCTCTGGCAGGAACGCAATCCGTGCGCGTGCGGCATCCGCCGGTGAGCCGATCCGGATTGTCTTCCCTCGAATCACGATACGACCGCGATCGATGCGGTCGGCGCCGGCAATTGCGCGCGCGAGACGGGTGCGGCCGGCTCCGACCAGGCCGGCGATGCCCAGGATCTCTCCGCGGCGGAGCACGAACGAGACATCCCGGAGCGAGCCGCTGCCGAGCCCCTCGACGCGCAGGAGTTCCTCGCCGCGCGCGTGCGAGCGGCGGGGGTAGTGTTCGCTCACGTCACGATTCGCCATCAGACGGACCAGCTGCGGCACGGACACGTCTGCGATGTCCCCGGTGGCCACGTGGCGTCCGTCACGGAGCACGGTGACGCGCTGCCCGATGCGAAACACTTCCTCCATCCTGTGCGAGATGTACACCACGGCCACCCCGCGTGCGGTCAGGCGTCTGATCGCGCCGAAGAGCTGCGCGATCTCGCGCTCGCTCAGGGACGAAGTCGGCTCGTCCATGACGAGGATCCGCGCCTCGTCGGCCAGTGCCCGCGCGACCTCGACCATCTGTTGCTGCGCGAGCCGGAGGCTGCGCACGCGGGCATCAGGATCCAGCGAGACGCCCAGCCCGCTGAGTATTCGCGTTGCCTCGCGCCGCATCCGCGGCCAGTCGAGGACCCCGGGCCACCTGGTCGGGGCCTTGCCCAGGAAGATGTTCTCCGCCACTGTGAGGTGTGGAACGAGACTGAGCTCCTGATAGATCGTGCTGATACCGAGCTGTCGCGCCCTGTTCGGGTCCCCGAGATCGACCGGCTCGCCGTTGAGGAAGACGTCGCCGGCGTCCCGGCGCACGGCGCCGCTGAGGATCTTCATCAGCGTGGACTTGCCGGCGCCGTTCTCGCCGAGCAGCGCGTGCACTTCTCCGGCGCGCACCTCGAGGGCCGCTTCGTTCAACGCCTGAATGCCGGGATACTGCTTGCAGATGCCGCGCATCTGCAGCAGCGGGGTCGTGTCATTCATCAGCACGCCGCTCTCGCGAGGTCGAATTGCCGTGCTCCACGGCGCGGGGAGAAGATGATCTCCCGCGGAGCAAGCCGAGGGGCGCAGAGACCGCAGAGAAAGGCTGCGGTGCGGCTCTTCCGGTAGCGCAGCGCGAGTTGCCGGAAGGGCATGAGCAGCCGCTTCCTTACTTGTCTTCTCCGCGCTCTTTGCGCTCGCTGCCTCTCTGCGCGAACTCGTCGTGACAAGTCACGAGCGTGAGACCGCCGGGCAGTATACGCCTGCGGTTGCGACGACTGTCAAGATGGTGCCGTGGTCGGTGGACGGAGGCAGCAGAGAGACTTCACCACAGAGCAAGCGGCGTTAACGGAGAGCAAGCGAACCGCTTTGCCGAGCCCGTCTCTGCTGCTAGACTGGCGCTCGGAACGGGGTTCTACGTGGTTCTACAAGGTTCCACGAGTTCAGAACCCTGCAGAACCTTTCCTCAGTGACGACCATGCCACACACCAGACGCCTGACAACGGCGCAAGCGCTCGTCGAATTCATGTCGCATCAGTACACCAGTCTGGATGGAACAGAGCAGCCGTTCTTCGGCGGCTGCTTTGCGATCTTCGGCCACGGCAACGTCGCCGGCCTCGGTCAGGCCCTGCTCCAGGCGAAGGATCGTCTGCGCGTCTATCTTCCGCGGAACGAGCAGGCCATGGTGCACTCTGCAGTGGGTTTCGCCAAGATGGCCAACCGGCGGCGAGCGCTCGCCTGCACGAGTTCGATCGGACCGGGCGCGACGAACATGCTGACGGGCGCGGCGCTGGCCACGATCAACCGGCTGCCCGTGCTGCTGTTGCCGGGTGACATTTTCGCCACCAGAGGCCCGGCGCCGGTTCTCCAGCAGCTGGAGTCCGCCGGAACTCAGGACGTGTCGGTGAACGACTGCTTCAAGCCGGTGTCGCGGTACTGGGATCGGATTAACCGCCCCGAGCAGCTGATCACGGCCCTGCCGGAGGCGTTGCGCATCCTGACGTCGCCGGCCGAGACGGGCGCCGTCACGCTGTGCCTGCCGCAGGACGTCCAGGCCGAGGCGTTCGACTATCCGGAGGCTTTGTTCCGCAAGCGGGTCTGGACCATAGCACGCCCGCGCCCTGACCGGGTTCTGCTGGGGCAGGCCGCGACGCTGCTCAGAGCGGCGAAGACTCCGCTCATTATTGCGGGCGGGGGCGTCATCTACAGCGAGGCCACCGACACCCTCGCGCGCTTCGCCAGCGCAACGGGCGTGGCCGTCGTCGAAACCATGGCCGGGAAGGGGGCCCTGCCGTTCGATCATCCTGAAGCGCTCGGCGCGGTTGGCGTGACGGGCACGCCCGGCGCCAACCGGCTTGCGCGGGAGGCGGACCTCGTCATCGTGGTCGGATCGCGCCTCAGCGATTTCACGACCGCGTCGAAGACAGCCTTCCAACATCCCGACGTCAGGTTCATCAACCTCAACATCACCGAGTTCGATGCAGGGAAGCACCAGGCGCTGCCGCTGGTCGGCGACGTGAAGGCGGCGCTCGACGAGTGGCTGCCACTGATGGCGGGCTGGCGCACCTCTGCGGCTTACCGCGAGCGATTGGCCAGCGAGAAGGCCGCGTGGGAGCGGGAAGTCGATCGCGTTTATGCCGGCAACGGCACGCCGGTTGTCAGCCAAGGCGTGGTAATCGGCCTGGTGAACGAGTTCACGGGACCGCGCGATGTCATCGTGAACGCCGCCGGCAGCCTGCCGGGAGATCTGCACAAACTGTGGCGGACACGCGATCCCAAGCAGTACCACCTGGAGTACGGGTACTCCTGCATGGGCTACGAGATTGCCGCGGGGCTCGGCGTCAAGATGGCCGCGCCCGATCGAGAGGTTTACGTGCTCGTCGGCGACGGCTCGTACCTGATGATGGCGCAGGAGATCGTGACGTCGATTCAGGAACGGGTTCGTCTCACGATTCTGGTTCTCGACAATCACGGGTTCGCCAGCATCGGCGGCTTGTCGAAATCGGTCGGATGCTCGGGGTTCGCCACGGAGTACCGCTGCCGCGACGCGGAGACGGGACTTCTAGCCGGCGACGTGGTGCCGGTGGACTTCGTGGCGAACGCGGAGTCACTCGGGGCGCGCGCGATCCGTGCGTGCACGCCCGCGGCAATCCGGGAGGCACTCGAAATGGCGCGCCACTCGGACCGCACGACGGCCATCGTGATCCCCGTCGATCTCGAGCAGAAAGTCGGCGGATACGAATCGTGGTGGGACGTAGCGGTCGCCGAGGTCTCGACGATTGACGCCGTGCGGACCGCAAGAGCCGAATACCTGCGCGCCCGCGCCGCCGAGCGCTCGTACCTATGAGAGTCACGTGCGACGTGCCCGTGCCGAGAGGTGACAGCTGATCAGGAGGCTTACGTGATCCCGGTCGCCAATGCGCCCTGCTCGTGGGGCGTGCTGGAGTTCGAGTCGAAGAGCGCCAGTCCGGGTTATGCACAGGTGCTCGACGAGATCGCCGCATGCGGATACGCCGGTACCGAGCTCGGCGACTGGGGTTTCATGCCCACCGAGCCCGCGGTATTGCGGGAGCGGCTGGACCGGCGGAGTCTCGCCATGGTCGGCGCATTCGTCACGACACGTCTGGCCGATTCCCGTTCGTATGAAGCGAGCGTGCACACCGCGGTCGAGACCGCGCGGTTGCTCTCCGCGGTCGGTGACGGAGAGCGGCCCGTCATCGTGTTGTCCGACGAACCGACTGCAGATCCCGCCCGCACCCGGGCGGCCGGCCGCGTTGAGGCAGCCCTGAGCCTCACTGGGCGCCAGTGGGATGATGCGGCCAGGGGTGTCGAGCGGATTGCGGCCGCCGTACGCGACGAGACGGGCCTGCGCACGGTGTTCCATCATCACTGCGCCGGTTACGTGGAGACACCGGATGAGATAGACGCCCTCATGCAAAGGACCGATCCGTCGCTCGTCGGTTTGTGTCTCGATTCCGGCCATGCGACGTACGGCGGAGGCTCACCGGTCGAGTTGCTGTCGCGGCACCTCGCGCGAACGTGGCACGTCCACTTCAAGGACTGCGAGCCGCATATCGCCGAGCGCGCCAGGCGGGAGCGGTTGGACTACCAGGACGCGCTTCGTCAGGGGCTCTTCTGTGAGCTGGGACGCGGCAGCGTCGATTTTCAGGCGTTGCTCCGGGACCTTCAGGATGCGGGCTACGACGGCTGGATCGTCGTTGAGCAGGATGTGCTGCCGGCGATGGGTTCGCCGCTGGCGAGCGCGACGCGCAACCGACAGTACTTGAGGGGCATAGGAGTCTAAGGTGCCAAGAGTGTCACGGGTGCGACTACCTCGATGGAGGGCAGCATGACGAAGGCCGCAACGGCGTACAAGAGTCCGCTGCATCAGATGACGCAGACGACGTCCACGTGTCTCTGGAACGATTCGGCATCGTTGCAGGAGCTCGGCTACTCCATTGACCACGGCGCCGTCGGAGCGACATGCAATCCCGTGATCGTCGTGGACGTCCTGAAGAAGGAGATGCACCTCTGGAAGGAGCGCATCCAGGAGCTCATACGCTCCATGCCCACGGCGACCGAACACGACATCGCGTGGAAAGTCGTGGACGAGATGTCGATCAAGGGCGCAGAGCTGTTGAAGCCGATCTTCGATGCGCACAAGGGAAGGAACGGCAGGCTCTCCGTTCAGACCGACCCGCGATACTACCGCGACGCCGACGCCATCGTACGCCAGGCCGTGCACCTGTCCCAGCTCGCCCCGAACATCATCGTCTAGATCCCAGTCACAGCCGCCGGGGTCACGGCGATCGTGGAAGCGACGTATCGCGGCATCAGCATCAACGCCACCGTGTGCTTTTCGCTGCCCC
>JANNHC010000308.1:0-5764 GCA_031404215.1 Acidobacteriota bacterium | reverse complement strand
AGCTGGTGGCCCGCAACATCCACCACCAGAGCCACCGGGCCAGCGGGCCCTTCGTGAGGGCCCCTGGAAGTACATGCAGCAGTGTCAGGAGTGGGTGCGCGGCAAACCTGCCATCGACCAGAGCCAGTTCCGCTGGCCGCTGTCGCGCAAACGGATCGTCTCGACCACGATCACTGTGAAGCTCGACAAGAAGCGCGCGGCTCGTCTGACACGTTGGGCGCGCCACAGAAAGGTGCCGAAATCCGACGTGATCCGGGCCTTGATCGATCGAGCGGGGCCGATCGAGACCGGCGAGGATCTGATCGAGTGGGTCGACGCGGCGGACGGGAAGGGCCTGGGGCTGGCGCAGAAGAAGTCGTGAGCCGCACCCGCCCGGTCCTGCTGGACACGTCGTTCCTGGTCGATCTCGAGCGGGACACCGCCCAGGGCGGGCTGGGCCCGGCGCGGCGGTTCCTGCCCTCGCTGCGCGGGCGTCCGCTCGTTGTGTCGATTGTCACCATCGAGGAGCTCCTGGAGGGAGCGGCCGACGAGGCCGCGGCCCTGGCGTCGCTGCAACGGTTCTCGATTCAAGGATTGCAACTGGCGCAGGCGCGGCGGTGCGCGCTCCTGCAGCGTCGCGCGGCACGGCGGGTCGGCGAGAACGACGCCTGGTTGGTTGCCACGGCCGAGTCGATCGACGCGGACATCGTGGGAGCCGACCGAATCGCGTTCGAGCGTCTGGGGGCTCGATACCTGCGCTATCGGTGACCCGAATTATTGGACACGACGAGGCTAGGCATTTACGGCTGTAGGAAGTGGTCCAGCCAATCGAAGGCGACTGAGACCGCTTCGGGTGTCGGTGTGTGTCCCTTGTGGTGGTTGAAATAGCCGATGTTTTTGCCGTTACCCGAGAGTTCGTAGACTGCGCGCGCGGCGTTGATGTAGTGCCAGCTATCCTGTTTGTCGTACTCGTCGCCGCCGATGAGGAGAAATGGGCGCGGCGCGATGAGGGCGATCAGTTCGTGCTGATCGGTGCCGGCGGGCGCACTCGCGAGCTTATCTCCCAAATACCAGTAATCATCGTAGTTCGACATCTTGAAACCAACGCCGAGTTCCGACGACACCGTCGCCCGGATGCGAGGCTCGAATGCCGCGGCGTAGAGGGCCATCTTGCCGCCCAGGGAGTGGCCGATGATGCCGATCCGGCTGGCATCCGCATCGGGTAGGGTTTCGATGAAGTCGACGACGCGGCGGGCATCGGCGACCCATTTTCCGAGCCCCGTAGAGCCAGGGTGACGCATGGCAAGATTGGCGACTGCTTCGCTGTAGGACTCGCCGTAGCTCTCGCCAAACCAGCGGACCGCGACGGCGAGATAGCCGTGCTGAGCGGCAGTGTAGGCATACGCGTTCACTCCTCTGTCCTGGGCATAGCTTCGCCCGCCAAGGTTGGCGGCAGCGGGAGTATCGACGTCATAGAACGGCACAATCATGACTGGCAAGGGGCGTCGAGCGCTGTTCCGCGGCCTCAGGACGTATATCTTCTCCCAGACGCCCGGCTCGAGTTCGAGTTCGATGAGTTGTCCTGCGAAATTACGCTGTGAGACGTCGCGAACAACGCGAGCTGTCGGCTTGTCGCTCGGTAGCTTCGGCTCTTTAAGCAGGTTGTCCCATTTGGCACGGATCGTTGCGGAGTTCTGCTTCCAGGCAGGCGCCAGCGCGGTCAGTGGACCGATGGAGGATTCAAAGCCTTGCGGCGCTTCGTTATAGCGACGGAAGAAGGCTTCAGAGGCGGACGGCTCGGGCGGTTTCTTTTCTTGGCTGCCACGGGCAACTCGAAAGCCGGTAAACCGGCTGCGCGAGCCAGGGTCCATCGACGAGCGAAAATCGCGAGACCAGCTCGAGGTTGAGGAGACGAAGGACCCGCCGCGAATCACCCGCGCCAGGCCGGATGGGGGACCAGAAGGGTCGCGCACGGCATCGGGGCTTGTGACTGGGTCAAAATAATCGCCAGTCCATTCCCAAACGTTACCGCGCAAGTCGAACACACCAGATTCGCTGGATTTCAGTGACCGAACCGGGGCTGTTCCTTTCTTGATGATCGGCTCGAACACGCCAAGACTCTTGGTACTGGGGACGCCGAGATTGGCGACGTCGAGGAGTTGTTGAACGCGCGGCATTGGACCGGCCGCGACAATCCATTCGGTCTCCGTCGGCAGCCGGTATCCTGTGCATGCTGAGTCCCGTTCACCGCTGGTCAGGTCATAACACGGCGTCAAGGCTTCTTTTGCGCTTCGCAGGTTGCAGTAGCGAATCGCATCCCACCAACTGACATTCTCGACGGGGCGATCGGCGCCCTTGTAGACGGAAGGATTCGATGACGTGACGGCTTCGTACTCCTTCTGAGTCACTTCAGCGGCACCCAGCAGAAACTCGCTCACGGAAAGTTGCACTTTGAGAGTGGTGATTTGGTCTGGCACCTCATATGTGCCGGCCGGGACGCGCACGAGATCCTGCGCGAGGCTTGTGGAAGCGCAGCCGACGGTGAATGCAACGAGTAATCTCAATCGTATTGTCATCTATCACCGTAAAGGCCATGCTACCAGACTGTGCTCCGCAGAAGTGACGTACGGTCGCCAGTTTCACGCAGCCGATTCCCGTCGGTATTCGTGGCCTCCAGAAACCGCCAGTCGACGCGCCGCTGTGATAAACACATTTTGATCCGGCCCATCTGACGTGGACTTTTCCCATCCCACTTACCTCCAGATCTTCCTCACGGCAAGCCTGCCTATCATGGGCCTGGCGTACGCGCTGGTCGGCGGGCTGAAGCTCTCGCTGGCCGATCGACTTCAAATCGATGAAGGGAAGGTCGGCCGCCTCATCGGCGGCTTCGGAACGATGTTCGGCCCGACCATCTTGTTGTGCGGATTCCTGACAGACGGGGTTGGCCGCAAGGGCGTCTGGCTGACAGGCTCGGTCGCTGTTGCGGCGTCCATCCTGATCCTCGCCCGCACGCGCACCTACCGTGGCGCGCTGGTCGCCGTGGTGCTGCTGGGAATTGGATGGGCGGCGCAGGTGAACGTGAGCAATGTCCTCATGCGGGTGGCGGTTCCGGCCGACAGCCCGCGCGAGCAACTCATCTGGGCGACGAATTTCTTCGATTTCGTCTTTGGAGTTGGCGCGTTCGTCACGCCGATGGTGCTGGCGCTGATCCTTCGAAGGCTCGGGTACTCGAGAGGGCTCCTGCTGCTGGCGATGCTCGCGACGGCGCCTGTCGTTCTGGGCATCTTCGCCGAGATGCAGCCTCCACCGATGGCGCCCCATGTTCTGGCCGCGGCCGCCCCGATCGCGCAGGCGGCGCCCACGAGCGGATCGGCGGCGCTCCTCGCGAGCCCGCTCTTCTGGGTGCTTGGATTCGCCTTCCTCTTCTTCGTGCCACTGGAAACATCCGTGGCCGGGTGGGCCACGACGCTGGTCCTTCGACAGATTCCGTCGGATGTTCCAGAAGCACGCGCGAAGCGATTCGGCGCGCTGACGCTCTCGGGCTTCTGGCTCGGCTTCACGGGCAGCCGCCTCATCGTCTCAATCCTGGGAGCCACTGGCGTCCTGACGCGGCTTCTTGGAAAGAGCAACGAACAGGCGCTACTCGTGGCGATGGGCGTCACCTGCGTGGTGCTGATGCTCGCGCTGGTGTTTGTGAAGGGCCGTGTGGCGACCTCCGCGACGATCCTCCTCGCCGGATTAGCCTGCGGACCGGTGTTCCCCACGATGATGGCCGTCGTCTTGCTGAGCGTGCCGCCCGACACCATGGGCCGCGCCGTGGGATTCTTCTTCTCCTTCGCATCGGTGGGCTGGACGGTGATTCCGATGCTCATCGGTCTCGTCGCGCGGAAGACCAACATCCAGAGAGGCTTTCTCGTCGCCGCCGCGTCCGGCGCGGTGTACCTGACGCTGATCGTGATCAGGGGAATGATGATCGGGTGAGGTGCGCGATCTCATGGAGGCCGAACCGGACGCCGCCTGCTGATCGTGCGCCGATAGTCATCCGGCGATGTGCCGCCTCTCCGATGAAGACCACCAAAAAGCCAGGGACAGGGACGACCTGGGGCCGCAGATGCGCGATGACCCGCAACTCGACGATCTATCCTTTCTGGTAGTGGGCTCCTTTGAGCCCACTACCTCCTTTCTCGTAGTGTTGACAGACCGCCATGAAGCTGCTACACAGCACTTCGACGGAATCGATCTTTCCTTTTCGGTAGTGGACGAGTGGGGGTGACGCCCGGCGTTCGACCGTCCGCATCTGCGGCTCGCGATGGGCTTGGGCGTTCATATGCTTTGCAGGCGGAGACAAACTATGACAACGAGACCCTGTCAGACGCTCGTCGTTGCCGCATATCTTTTGTGCGGAAGCGTCGCCTACGCGCAAGTGGCGCGGTCACAGTTCAACGGCGCGGTCACAGACTCGGCGGGCGGTGTGCTCGTCGGTGCGACCGTGGTCGCGACCAATGTGGAAACCAACGTCGAGTCGAAGTCGACAACGAACGACGCCGGCATCTACGTCATTCCGTACTTGTCGAACGGCGTGTACCGCGTCCACGTGTCGGCCCCCGGGTTACGGCCTGCAGTAGCCAACGACGTCACCCTTCGGGCCGCGCAGACGCTCACGCTCGACTTCAAGCTCGAGGTCGATGCCATTACCGAGGCCCTGACGGTCACGGCGCCGGTGATTGAGACCGGCACCGCGGAGATCGGGCACTACGTCTCGACCAAGGAGTTCCAGACGTGGCCGGTCGCCGTGGGCGACGGCCAGCGCCAGATCCAGCAGTTCATTTTTTCGAGCCTGCCTGGAACCACGGGAGGCACGTTCCAGGGGGCCATCAACGGCGGCCGTAATTACTCGCACGAAATCCTCATCGAGGGCATCCCGCTCGGCCGGAACCTGCAGGGGGGCAGCAACAACGAGATGTCGCCGCCGACAGAGGCGATTTCGGAGTTCAAGCTGCAGACCGGCACGCTCGGAGCGGAGTATGGCGGCGGACAGACGGCGGTCGCGAACTTCGTGGTCAAGTCGGGCACGAACAACTTCCACGGGTCGGGGGCGGTCTACCTGATGGATGCCGCCTGGGATGCCAAACCCTTCGTAGCCAAGGCGCTCAACCAGGCTACCCCGGTGAGAAATCAGCAGAACTGGGCCGTGGCCGTGGGAGGGCCGATCACGGTGCCGAAACTGTACAATGGAAAGGATCGCAGCTTCTTCTTCGCGACGTTCGAGCAGACGCGCGCCAAAGAACAGACGTCCACGGCGTTCCGCACGCTGCCGACGCGTGAGTTCCAGAACGGCGACTTCTCACGCCTCTTCGATCCGGCCTACACGGGCAACGCCCGCTCGGGCACGGTCATCGGGACGGACGCGCTCGGCAGGCCGATCCTCTTCGGCCAGGTTTACGACCCGCGCTCGACGCGCGTCATCGACGGACGGGTCACGCGGGATCCCTTCCCGAACAACGTCGTCCCGCGCGCGCTGTGGGACGCCGTGGCCCGCAACACTCTCGAGCAAGGGCTGTGGGACGCGCCGCAGCTCGAGCGCCTGTTCAACAACCAGCCGGTGCTGGGGACCTGCTGTCCGGTCTTCGAACAGAACACGCTTGCGGTGAAATACGACCAGGTCCTCAGTGCGCGTCACAGGGCCTCATTCTACGTGAACCGCGAGTGGCGGCTTCGGAACAATTCGCTTGCGGGACGCTACGGCCCGCCGCCCGGGTCGCCGACGAACCTGTACCAACGCCAG
>JANNHC010000307.1:0-5033 GCA_031404215.1 Acidobacteriota bacterium | reverse complement strand
CTCAGCGCGCTCGCGGCCAGGGGCATCGCCGTTGCCAACGATGTCGCGCAGGTGACGACGCACACCCTGATGGTAACCGCGCACGGTGCGTCGGCGCGGGCCCTCGCCAGCACTCGGGCGCTCGGCTTGCACGTCGTGGAGGCTACGTGTCCGCTCGTGCACGTGGCCCATCGGGCGGTGGCGGCACTCGTCCGCGATGGGTACCACGTGGTGATCATCGGGCAGCGCGATCACGTGGAAGTGCGCGGGTTGACCGGCGATCTCGACGACTTCGACGTGGTGCTCGATGAGGAGGGGGTGCTGGCGCTCGAGGAGCACCCACGAATCGGCATCGCCGCGCAGACGACGCAGTCAATCGAGAAGGTGCGGCATCTGGTCGCGTCGATCCAGAGGCGGTTCCCGCGCTCGGATGTCCGCTTCCTCGACACGGTGTGCAAGCCGACCAAAGAGCGACAGCACGCCGCCGTCGAACTGGCGCGCGCATCTGACGTCGTGATCGTCATCGGTGGGGAGACCAGCAACAACACGCGTGAACTGGTGACGACGTGCGGTCGCTATTGTTCCCGCGTCCAGCACGTCCAGACCGAGGCGGACCTGAGCCCGGCGTGGTTCCGCGAGGCGCACATCGTAGGCATCACCGCCGGCACATCGACGCCTGACGATGTCATCGATCGCGTTGAGGGGCGCATCCGGACGTTCGGCCGCCGACGAGGGCTCGACGCGTTGGACATGTTGGACAGGGCGGAGTGTGCCCGATGACCGGCCGGCGCCGTGAGCGCGCACGGTGGATGCTCGTCGTGACATTCGCCGCTGGAATGGCCTGGGTCGAAGCGGCCTGCGTCTACTACCTGCGCGTCATGGTCGATCGCGTCGAGCCCTATCAGCCGGACCCATTGCCGATCCGCGGCATCCTCGGGGAGGTCGAGCTCGTGCGTGAGGGCGCGACGCTGCTGATGCTGGCGATGACAGGCATGCTCGCCGGCCGAACGTGGCGAGCGCGACTGGGCTACGCAGCGATTGCCTTCGGTTCCTGGGACATTCTGTACTACGTCTTCCTGCGCATCATCTCTGGTTGGCCCGCCTCCCTGTTCGACTGGGACATTCTCTTTCTGCTGCCGCTCCCGTGGTGGGGGCCGGTGCTCGCGCCCGTCTGTATCGCGTCACTGATGATCGGGTGGGGCACCCTCGTCACGCAATGGCAAGACCGCATCCCGGCGACTCGTTTCACGCGGGCCTCGTGGGGTGTGAGTTGGGCCGGCATCCTGCTCGCGCTGGGGGTATTCATGGCCGATTCGATTCGTGCCCTGCCCGGAGGGCTCGACACGGTTCGGCAGGTGCTGCCGACGGCTTTCAACTGGCCGGTGTTCGGCGCAGCGCTCCTGCTCATGGCCACGCCGTTGGCGCACACCGGCTGGCGATCGTTGTCGAGCCGCCGGGAGGTCAGAGAAAGCCGCCGATTCGATACAGCGCTTTCTCGGTACGAATGAAGAGCGAGGTGCCATCGAGCCGGCGAGGCCAGCGACCTCTCGCCGAGGTCGTTCTGCGCGATCTCGGGTACGCTCGTCGTGCGGGACGGCAAAATCGCGGTCCAGTCATTCGCCGGCAAGATTACGCCCAAGGTCTTAAAACCCGCCTCCATGCCCGGGATACGTGGTCTTTATCAGAGGAGCCGGAAGCCGAGGCGCCACGTAGTCCACGTCCGCGGACCGAGGATCGCCGTCGGCTGCTGAACCGTGGCGCCGGTGGCCTGGACGGATCGTCTCGGCCAAGCTTCACGCAGGCAGATTCATTAGCTTCGCGAGGGCGGGCCACCTGGGACTGGATCGCAGGAGCGGCCCCAGGATCGGGACGAGTCTCGGATACCGCTCTTCAATCGCTTGCTCGGCCCATTCCGCCGCCCGATCCAATTCTCCGCAAAGTGCGTGAAAAACTGCCAGCCCGGTCGGAGCGCCGTATGCCTTGCCAGTCCCGAGCTTCTCGAGCAACGCGCCTGCCCGGCTCGTGGCTCCGGCGCGAACCAGGAGCGCCGCGAGCTGTCCGATGATCGGATGCCTCCAGGGCGTCAACGCATACGCCCTTTCCGTCAACGTGAGCGCTTCCTCAAACCGGCCTTGTTGCGCACAAATTGCACCAAGCGTACCCACAGCAAGTGGGAAGTTCTCATCGATCTCCAGGATTCTCCGCAGTTCGGCTTCCGCGTCCACCAGCCTGCCCGCGTGCCGGAGACCGACCGCGAAATGGTGGCGGTACAAAACATTCAGCGGATCCTCTTGAAGGCCTCTCGCCATCGCGTCCACCGCCTCCGCCAGGCGTCCAACTGACAACAGGTAATGGTTCCCGTACCAAAAGCGAACGTCGCGTGAAACGGGTTCGTGAGCCATCGCCAAACGCCATTCCCGTTCCGCCTCGTTCCAGTCGTAGTCGGTGCCGGCACACACTCCCAATAGGGCGTGGGCTTCAGGCAGTGAGGGCTCGATACGCAACGCCTCTTGTTCCGCTGCGCGCGCCAAGGGGATGACCTCGCGTGCCGGCCTGAAGCCAAGGTTCGCAAGCATCGTATAGTGACCACCTAACAAGCTGTACGCCAGCGCGAATTTCGGATCGAGCTTGATGGCGCGTTCCAGGCATTCCTTGACCCGCGCCAATGATTCCGGAGTCGGTCGGACCCAATGATCTCGAGCCTCGAGGTAGGCCGCGTACGCGCGAAGGTTTGGTGGGTGACGCCGGAGCGTCGCGGCCTCCGGGGAAAGCTTGATCCGAAGAGCCGCGGCGATGGCGTGCGTGATCTCATCCTGTATCACGAAGATATCCGTCAACTCGCGGTCGTAGCGCTCTGACCAGAGATGAAAGCCGTCAGCGACTTTGATGAGCTGCGCCGTGACCCGGATGCGATTTCCCGCCTTGCGAACACTCCCCTCGAGAATATGTTCGACGTTGAGTCTCCTGCCGATCTCTCCGAATTCGACGTCCTTTCCCCGGAAAAAGAAGGAGGACGTGCGCGCGGCGACTTTCATGCCAGGTACCTGGGCCAGCACATTGATGATCTCTTCGGTCAGACCGTCGCCGAAGAACTCGTTCTCTTTGTCCGCGCTTATGTTGGCGAACGGCAAGATGGCGATTGACGGCTGGTAATCGGTAGGTTTCGAGGCTGACTCCGTCAGCGCGTGTTCAAGCGCAGCCCGCAGTTCATCCATCGTCTGAAAACGCTGCCCCGGCTGTTTTGCGAGGCATCGTCGGACGATACGCTCGAGCGCAGGCTGAGCCTGGATCGGCGGTGGGTCGTCGCGCAGCACGGCACTGAGTACATCGGCCGTCGAGCTTCCGCTAAAGGCGCGAGCTCCCGAGAGCATCTCGTACAAGACGGCGCCAAAACTGAAGACGTCTGAGCGCGCATCGAGTGACTGGCCTTGGGCCTGCTCCGGCGACATGTAGGCAGGCGTGCCCAGCACCACACCGTCCACCGTCCGCGTGACGTCCGCATCCACGCTAACGAGTTTGGCGAGACCGAAGTCGAGCAACTTGGCCGTCCCTTCCCGCGTGACCATGATGTTCATCGGCTTCAGGTCACGGTGCAGGATGCCATGGCGGTGCGCCGCCTCCAGCGCGCTCACCACTTGTAGCGCCAGAGGCAATGCCTGTTCGACGGGGATCGGCCCGTACAGCGGCCGGCCCTCTATATATTCGAGCACGAGGTAGCCAGAGCCGATGTCGTAGAGCTGACAGATGTGTGGGTGGTTCAGCGCGGCGATCGCCCGCGCTTCATGCTCGAATCGACGCACACGATCGGGGTCAGCGGCGAACCGTTCCGAAAGAATCTTGATCGCCACGTCGCGGCCGAGCCGCGTGTCGCGGGCGCGGTAAACCTCGCCCATCCCGCCGGCGCCGAGGGCGGAGAGGATCTCGTACGGGCCGAGGCGAGTGCCAGAGGACAGCGTCATAAGGCGAGACTGATGTTAGTGGCGCAGCCCCACAAGGGCAAGAGAAGCTGTCATCGGCGCGACCCGTCTCCAGGTCGAGCAAGTGCTCGAATACAGCCAAGATCCGGCGCACCTGCGAAATCTTCTCCTTTGCAGGCTGACACTCGAAGCGCCCAGAAACGCATCGCGGCCAGGACGATTTTCATCGAGCTTTACGGTGATCGACCGAGGTGACGCGACGGCTGGTAAGCGGTTGGTTTCGCAACCGTAATCGAAATCCGCAGCACGTCGTCCAAAATCACCAGGGCAATTTCCAAGCATGCTCCTGCAACCACTCGGACATCTCTCCTTAACTTCGCTCGGGGCCAAGGCCCCTCTGCAGCTGCGGGCGCTCCGTTTGGATACCCGCCGCCTCCCGGATCGATCGGCTTTGCTCCTTTCGCTCTGGAGGCCCTGTTTTGGGGACTGCAGGGACAATCATAGGGACAGGTCGCCGAAGTCCGTGGACATGAAATAACGATGAAAGTATCATTGTGTCATGGCGTCTACGATGGTTCAGATTCGGAACGTTCCTGCGGAGTTCCACCGTCGCCTGAAAGCGCGCGCGGCGATGGAGGGCATGTCGATGTCCGACTACATCCTGCGCGAAGTTGGCAAATCGCTCGAGCGTCCCACGCGTCATGAGGTTCTTGAACGGCTGCGGACGCGGCCGGTTCGTCGCGTGACGCGCAGTGCCGCAGACGTGATTCGGGCGGAACGCGACGCACGATGATCGTTCTCGACGCGTCCGCGCTGGTGGAGCTGATTCTCGGCACGCCGACCGGACGGCTCGTCGCCGCACGCATTGCCGATCCGGCCGAGGGTCTGCACGTGCCGCACCTCGCCGACATCGAAGTGGTGCAGGCGCTGCGGCGCTACCTGAGAGAGGGCGAGCTCGACACGGCTGCTGCGGCAGTGGCGCTGGACGATTTCCGCGGGTTGGACCTGCAGCGCCATGCGCATGAGCCACTGCTGGAGCGGGTGTGGGAACTGCGCAAGAACCTCACAGCGTACGATGCCGTGTACGTCGCGCTCGCCGAGGTACTTGAGGGCATCTTGCTGACGTGCGACCGCCCG
>JANNHC010000306.1:0-3370 GCA_031404215.1 Acidobacteriota bacterium | reverse complement strand
ACGCCAGCTCCGCGCCGGTGGGGTTGTACATCACCGAAAGAACGATGGGCGCCCTCGCACCTTGCACCCGGGTGCTCACGGCAGGGCTGTCGGACATATCGACAAGGACAAGATCCCATCCGCCCTGACCCAACGCCTTGTCGAAGGCATCGGCGCTGCTGACCACGGTCGGCCGATAGCCGGCCTTGCGGAGTGTCGCCTCAAAGGGGACGTTGGCAAGCGCCCGAGTCAGGTTAAATCCGGGATTTGCGTAAACGAGAATCGCCGCAGATGTGCGCACCGGGGCAGGGCGCTGGAGACGAGAACCGCGACTGCCCATCAGGAATTTTTCCCCACACGCGAGTAGGGGCTCGCAGAGGCCGGTGCCGGCTAAAACCAGGAGTGCCGCGACGATACGGGTTTTCATGCTCCCCCCAGCCTGTGGAATGTTATAGACGTTCCTAGGTATACCATATACCGCAACACGCAGAACGGGTCAAGGCAGCCCCACACGGCGGACCGCGGCCACGAATCTGGGGTCACCGCGCATCGCGTCCCATGCTCGCTCGACTTTCAGAAACACCAGACTAGGTTCACGATCAGCAAACGCGGCGTCGAAGTAGCTGAACGCCTGCTCCGTTTCACCCAGTTGCGCATGGGCGCGGGCAAAGTCCAGCGGCGACGTGTACTCGGTCGCCGGGAGACTCCGGAACCCCTCGAGGGCCTGGCGTGCGGCCCTTCTTTCGATCTGACGATAGCCCTCCGCACCTCGCGCTGTCTCGAGGACGGCACGAAGGAAGTCATCGCCTCTGGCCTGATGACCACGCCGCCGGGCCTGGATGGCCTCGTCAAACCGGCCCTGGGCGCGTCGAACTTCCGCCAGACCGAAGAAAGCCGCAATTGGCTCGTCGCTGATGGTCGTTTCGTAGAGGGCCGCGGCGGCATCGAGCTGGCGGGAATGGACCAAGTAGTCGGCCTCCGCGACGGCATAGGTAGGGGTCAACGGGTCCGCCTGGCGGATCTTCCTCACGATTCGAAGCGCATCGTCGGGATGGCCGAGCGCCCACCGCTCGAGCGCGTACCCCGTCATCTCGAACGTCGGGAACAGGCCGGTTGGAGCTTTCATCGCGATCTCAAACTCGCGCTCTGCGGTCGTCCAGTCCCACTCGAAAAAGAACGCGATGTTTGCCCTAGTCGCATGAGCCGCCGCAAGATCCGAATCCAGCGCAAGAGCGCGGCTATTGCTCACGTTTGCTAACGGCCTGGCGCCGGCAGGCCGTTCAAAGCCTTCGAGGGCCGTCGTGACATATGTGGCGGCGAGGAGTGTGTGTGCCAACGCGAACTGCGGATCGCGCACGGTGGCGCGCTCCAGATGCTCGCGCGCCTGCAGGAAGTCCTCTTTCGAGCCTTTGAGCATGGAATGCCGCGCTCGCAAGTACCACTCGTACGCTTCCGGGTCGTTGGTGGGATGGCGCGCAAGCTGCCGCCGCTGATCGCCCGTTAATCTCAGCCGGATGCCTTCGTCCATGATGGCGCTGGTGATCTCGTCCTGAACCGACACGACTTCCGCCGCCGCGCGGTTGTACGTGTCGCCCCACAGTTGGACGCCGGTGGCCACGTCCACGAGCTCCGCCGTAATGCGGAGTCGTCCGGATCGGAGCGTCACGGTGCCGGTCAAGATCGCGTCCACACCCAACTGACGTCCGGCAGCGCGCGAATCGATGGTCTTGCCCTTGAAGTTGAATACTGTACTGGGAGCCATCACCGTCAGGGACGGCAGGCGCGAGATCTGCTGGATCAGACTTGCGGTGATGCCGTCGCACAGGTACTCGGCGTCCGCGTCCTGTGCCGCGTTGGTAAAAGGCAGCACGGCGAGGTTCCGAATCCCGGTGTCATCCGGCCAGAGTCGCCATACGCCCAAGCCAGCCGCGACGGTCGTGAGCGCTCCGCCGGCAACCCAGAGTGCGCGACGCCGCGTGAAACCGATGGCCGGCTTCGCAGCAGCAGAAACCTTCCCGGAAACAGGGAGTGCTGCCGTGAGCACCTGCGACTCGCTCTCGCGGTCCCACCGATCGCGAATCTCGCGCAGTTCGATCGCAAGCTGCCGCGACTCCGCGTATCGATCCCCCGGTTTCTTTGCGAGGCAGCGCTCGACGATTTGCTGTAGTGGGAATGTCACACCCGTATTGACCGTCTGGATGGCTGGGGGCTGTTCGCGGATGATCGCGGAAAGCGTCTCGACAGCTGTGTCGCGCTCGAATGGCCGGTGGCCGCAGAGCATCTCGTAGAGAATCACGCCGAAGGAAAACTGATCTGAGGCGAGCCCTGCGGGCCGGCCAGCGGCTTGCTCGGGCGACATATAGCCCACGGTCCCGAGGATCATCCCGTCATGCGTGAGCGCGAGCCGCGTCGCCACGTTGTCTTCCGCACGGCCAAGCGAGTCTATCCGGCCCGGGTGCTTTGCCAGGCCGAAGTCCAGCACCTTGACCAGTCCTTCGGTGGTGACCATCACATTCTCGGGCTTCAGGTCGCGGTGCATGATGTCGCTGGCGTGTGCAGCGGCAAGCGCCTCCGCGAACGGCACCGCGAGATCGAGCACCTCGCCGACGCGAAGGGCGCGTTCTGCCAGGAGTTCTCGCAGCGTGCGCCCTCGCACCAGTTCCATCGCGATGTAGGCGATGTCACCGTCCTCTCCGACACCATAAATTGTGACGATGTTCGGGTGATTGAGGACCGACGCGAGTCGAGCTTCCTCTTCGAACCGTCGCAGGTAGGCGGGATCGCCTGCGGTCGATCGCGCGAGGACTTTGAGCGCCACCTCACGTCCGAGCTTCACATCTCGCGCGCGATACACCTCTCCCATCCCGCCGGCGCCCAGCAGCGACATGATCTGGTAGCCGCCTAGCTGCCGCCCTGCAAACGCGCCTCGCTCGGTCGTCATCTCACGCGCAACACGTCATTCACCGCATCGAGTCAAGCCACGCGTCAATTCTACGCGTCGGGCCCCGAATCGAGCGCCTCCGTTGCAGAATTCACAACTGGCACAGCGCCGGACACAGGCGCTCCTAGGGCCGACCACGATGGTGGATCCTTGATGATGGCCGCCATCGTCTCGCTGATCGTCTCCCTTCAAGTCTGCGGCGCCGGCGGCTTCCCATCCCGTCTCTCGCCGTGGGCCCGATGGCTTCGTTCGGAGGGCCGGCGTTATTTCTGTCGCGACCGGGCCGGGATCGGTCTCACCGCCTCGTCGGTCTGAAGGCCCGGCACCTTGACGCCTCTGAGCGCCAACTGCCCCTGGCGAGCGTAGTCGATTGATTCGGCGAGCACCCGCTCGGCCTCCTGCGGCGCGTGAAAGCCGCTCGAGTTCTCCGCCTCCACGAAGTCCAGCATG
>JANNHC010000305.1:0-12518 GCA_031404215.1 Acidobacteriota bacterium | reverse complement strand
GCAAGCGGACCCTCGTCAACGGGCTCAGCGTGTCGCCCGATGGCAAGACGCTGACGGTCGCGACGACCGGCGTCAACGCGAAGGGACAAACCGTCAAGAACACGCAGGTCTTCGACAAGCAGTAACGCAACACAGCCGTGGATCGTGGCATAAGTCCCGGAGCGCGGCGCCCGTCTGGCAAGGCGCGAGGAGCGAAAATATTGGGCATATTTGAGCGACGAGCAACGCCGCCAGGCGGGATGCCCCGCCCGGGAATTATGTCGCGAACCACGGGGACGGGACACTAGACTCGATCATACCCATGGAGCGCTATCGTCGTCTGGTGGAATCATCACCGGACGCAATCCTGATCGTCGAGGACGAACGCCTCGCCTACGTGAACCCTGCAGCCGTGAGCCTGTTCGGGGCGAACGGGCCTGATACGCTGCTGAATCGATCGCTATTCGATTTTCTTGACTCGGACAATCACGAGCACGTCCGCGAACACATCGCACGCTGGCGAGACGGCGGCACGGCGTTGCCCGTCAACGCAAAGATCGCTACGACCGGCCGAGGCGTTCGCGACATCAGCGTCACCGGCGCGCCACTGACAGACGAGGGCGATCGAGCGATTCAGTTGACCGTACGGGACGTGACGGCGCAGCAGGACGCCGAACGAGCACTGCGCGAGAGTGAAGAACGTCTTGCACTCGCGCTCGCAGGCGCGCAGGAGGGCGTCTGGGACTGGAACCTGGAAACCAATGCCGTCGTGTACTCCGCTCGATGGAAGCAGATGCTCGGCTACACCGGCGAGGAGATCGAGCCGCACGTCAGTGCCTGGGAACGTCTGGTTCATCCCGACGACAGGTCGCGCGCGGACTCCGCGAACGACAGCGTGGCGCGGGCGGAACGAGCGACCTACGAGGCGGAGTTCCGGCTCCGTCACAAAGACGGTCATTACGTCCACGTGCTCTCGCGCGGCTTTCCCGTGCGCCGCGAGCCCGGCGGGCCTGTCGTCCGCATCGTCGGAACTCACCTCGATCTCTCTGAACGGAAACGGGCCGAAGCGGCGCTGCGGGAGAACGAGGAACGGCTCAAACTGGCGTTTGCCGGCGCACAGGAGGGCGTGTGGGACTGGAACCTGGAAACAGGCGCGGTCGTGTATTCGACCCGGTGGAAAGAGATGCTCGGGTACGCGGACGACGAGATCGAACCGCACATCACCGCGTGGGAGCGGCTGCTCCATCCAGACGATGTGGAGTCCGCGCAGCGGGTGAACGAGAGCGTGACACGCGGGGCCTCGACGTACGAGGGAGAGTTCCGCCTGCGTCACAAGGATGGTCAATACGTGCATGTTCTCTCGCGCGGATATCCGGTCCGCCGCGATCCGGGTGGCCCGGTCGTACGAATCGTCGGGACGCACTTCGATCTGACCGAACGGAAACGGGCCGAGGCCGAACGGGCCCGCACCGAGTTCCTGACGCGCCTGGTGTTTGCGCAGGAGGACGAGCGGCGCCGGATCGCGCGCGAGATGCACGATCGATTCGGCGAGCAGCTGACCGCTCTCGCCCTAGGGATCCGCATGCTCAAAGACGCGCGCGGCGAACGCGATGACTGGCGCGCGCACGTAGAATCCATCGAAGCCATCGCACACAGGCTCGACCGCGACGTGGACACGCTGGTCTGGGAGCTTCGTCCGACCGCGCTCGACGATCTGGGTTTACGCGCGGCGCTCGCGAACTACGTTCAGGACTGGTCGCGTCGCGCCGGCATTCCGGCCGCGCTGCATACGTCGGGACTTCTGGACGACCGCCTTCCCTCTGACACCGAAACGGCGCTCTATCGCATCGCTCAAGAGGCGCTCACAAACGTGGCGAAGCACGCGAGCGCGAAGCACGTCGAGATCATCCTCGAGCGGCGTGCCGGCACCGTGCTGCTGATCGTCGAGGATGACGGCATGGGATTCAATCCCGCGGTCGCCGGCGGCGCCCGCCAGGGTTTCGGCCTGCTCGGTATGCGGGAGCGCGCCGGACTGGTCGGTGCGACGCTCGAGATCGAGTCGTCCGCAGGCAAGGGCACGACCGTTCTCGTGCGAATGGCGGCCACCGCGCGTACCGACAGCGCTGCCGATCATGAGTGAACGCGCTGCCCCGCTTCGAATTCTTCTGGCCGACGATCACGTCACAGTCCGTCATGGGCTCCGGCTGCTCATCGACAGCCAGGCCGACATGAAGGTCGTCTCGGAAGCGAGCGACGGCAAAGAGGCCATGCGGGACGCTCTCGCGCTCAAGCCCGACGTCGTCGTCATGGACATCTCGATGCCGGGGATGAACGGGCTGGCGGCGACGCGCGCACTGAAGCAGAAGCAGCCGAAGGTCGCCATCGTCACGCTGACGAGGCATGGCGATGATGCGTACGTGCAGGAGCTGCTGCGGGCTGGCGTGTCCGGGTACGTGCTGAAGCAGAGCGCGCCGGCCGAGCTGCTCCATGCGATTCGCGCCGCTGCGGCCGGCGGACAGTACCTTGACTCCGCCCTCACGGCGCGCGTGACGGCACGGCTCCTCGGTCGATCGGACAAGGCGAACAAACCCGCGGCGGCGCTGAGCGAGCGCGAGTCGGATGTGCTGCGGCTCATCGCATCCGGGTACAGCAACAAGGAGATCGCCGGCCGATTGAACCTCAGCGTCAAGACCGTCGAGGCGCACAAGGCGAACGCCATGCGCAAGCTGGGTCTGACCGGACGAATCGATATCGTGAAGTACGCGGTCCTTCAAGGCTGGCTGGAGAACTCGTAAGGCCGCCGTATCAGGGATCTTCCCTACTCGCTTCCACCTTCTTCCCGATAGCGCGCCAGTCACCCTGCCTGTAGAGTCGGGACGTTTTCACCAATCGTTCGCGCGCCGAACAGGAGGCAGGTCCATGGAGAACCGATCGAATGCCGTCGCCGCGGCCTGGGACGGCAGAGCCACCGAGCCGATGCCCCGCATGGGCAAAGAGTGGGGCGTCGGCAGCCAGGCCCTCAGGAATCTGCGCGTCGGGAGAATGCCGCGGGCGAATCTACTCCTCGAGGGGACCGCGGAGGGGATCGGGATCGTGCTGGAGATGCTGCGGTTGGAACAGCGTGAACCGATCGTGAGGTGGCATCCCGGCCAGCCGTTAGAGCTTCCGCCGCCCGGATGCGCGGCGACGCTGGTGCTTCATGACGTCAATGAGCTGACGTCCGACGATCAACACCGTGTGCTGCGCTGGCTGGATCAGGGCGCCCGGCAGGTTCGGGTCGTCAGCACGACGGCGGTGCCGCTGTGGCCACGTGTGCAGACGGGAGCGTTCAGCGATGTGCTCTACTATCGGCTGAACACCGTGTGTGTGGATATGGGCATCTAGCGACGCCACGGCGTCGCCGCACCTACGGGCGCCGAAGCCATCCGCTCTCGGCGAGCCACTCCTCGAACCGCACCATCCATTGGCCGACCGGACGACGGTTACTCGAGCGCAGACCGAATCCGTGGCCGCCGGTGCCGTAGATGTGCAATTCCGCCGGCACACCGGCACGCTTGAATCGCAGGTAGGCTTCCGCCAGCCCTTCCGAGATGTCCGTGCGGTCGTTGTAAGCCGCGGCCAGAAAAATGGGAGGGGAATCCTTCGTCGGTTGAATATCGACCGAGCGGCCCGGGTAGATCAGCGCCTGAAAAGCCGGTCGGGAATGCTGCCGTTCGAGCGGATCGTCCGCAGTCGGATTGCCCGCGTCGGAGCGTGCGCTCGCCATTGAAACCAGCTCGCCACCTGCCGAAAATCCAAGAGCGCCGACGCGGGCCGGATCGATATTCCACTCTCCCGCGCGACTGCGAATGAGTCGAATCGCCCGCTGCGTGTCGGCGAACGACTCGACCTCGATCTTGTACGTCGAATCAGCCTCTCGCGCCAGCCGGTGCTTGAGCACGAATGCCGCAATACCGTGATCGTGCAACCACTCGGCGACGTTGTATCCCTCGTGGGTGATGGCGAGCACACGATGTCCTCCGCCAGGGATGACAAGGACAGCCAGCCCCGTGGCCTTGTCCTTCGCAGGCAGGTAAGGCGTGATGCTCGGATTGTGGATACCGGCAACGCTCAACTCGCCGCTGGCAGAGGTGGTGACCACCTCCTTCATCGGCTTGCCTTCGGACCCTGGCGCGCCCCGGGGCCACAGCGGGATCTCTGCGGGCCTGTCCGCAGCGCCCAGTAAAACTGACAACATGACCGACGCCAGTGCGGTCCACATGACGCGCATCGACAGCCCTCCGTGAATTTGCGCCGCATGATCGACGCGGACTGAGCCGCGCCACGCGACAGGCAGACGAGCTGTTCCCTATTCTACATGGCAGTCCAAGACGCTGGCCTTCAGCCCGGACCAAAAAAGCCGTAAGATACGGCTCATGCAACAGCCATTTTTTCGCGGATATCGTTCGCCATGGTTGCGGCTCGCATCCACGGCGTGCGCACTTACCCTGACCACCGGTTCGATGGGCGCAGTCGGCCGGAATCCGGGGTTCCGGGTGACGCCAGCCCAGGCCGCGCAGGCGACGGGACAGCAAGCCAGCCTGCCGCCCCTCATCGATCGCGAGCTCTTCTTCGGGAACCCGGAAATCGCCACCGCGACGCTGTCGCCAGACGGCAGATACATCGCGTTCCGCAAGCCCTGGAACGGCACGATGAACATCTGGGTCAAGAAAACTGAAGACAGGTTCGACCTGGCGACACGTCTGACGGACGAAGCGAGCCGCCCGATACCGGCCTTCTTCTGGAGCCGCGACAGCCGGTTCATCCTGTTCATCAAGGACCAGGCCGGCGACGAGAATTTCAATGTCTACGCCGTCAGCCCCTCCGGCGCCGCAGCCGCGGGAAAAGACGTCCCGAGCGCACGCAACCTGACCGAGGCCAAGAACGTGCGGGCGACCATTTACGATGTGCCACGGCACAACCCCGATCTGATCTACGTCGGCCTCAACGATCGCGACGCCGCCTGGCACGATCTGTACGAGGTCACGATCTCGACCGGAGAGCGAAAGCTGCTCCGGAAGAACACCGACAAGATCGCCGGCTGGGTCATGGACCGCGCGGGCAAGCCGCGCATGGCGATCCGCACGGCGGACAACGGCGACACCGAGATCCTGAGGGTCACCGAAGCCGGATTCGAGCCGGTCTACAGCTGCACGGTCTTCGAAACGTGCGGCACCATTCAATTCCACACCGATAATGCCCGCGTCTACATGGAAACGAACCGTGGCGAGCCGGACCTGACGCGCCTCGTGCTGTTCAATCCCGACACCAGGAAAGAGGAGCTGGTCGAATCCGATCCCGACCGCCAGGTGGATTTCGGCGGAGCTATTTTTTCCGAGAAGACCGACGAGTTGGTCGGCACCACCTACGTCGGCGACACGACGAGGACCTACTTCCGGGACAAGACGTACCAAGCCGACTACGCCCTGATCAGGAAGCGGCTGCCGGGTAGGGAAGCCGAAATCGTCGGCGCGACCTCCGACGACCGTCAGTGGATGATCGCGGCATCCGGCGACACCGAGCCGGGCGAACGCTACATCTTCGACCGCGGCACGAAGGCGCTCACCAAGCAGTATCAGGTGCGGGAGGCGCTGCCGCGCCAGCATCTGGCGAACATGAAGCCGATTCGATACAAGTCCTCGGACGGGCTGGAGATTCCCGCGTACCTCACCCTGCCCAAGGGCGTGGCGGCCAGGAATCTTCCGCTGATCGTCGTGCCGCACGGCGGGCCCTGGGCGCGCGACACGTTCGGCTACAACTCGATGGCGCAGTTCTTTGCCAACCGCGGCTACGCGGTCCTGTCGCCGAACTTCCGCGGCTCGACCGGCTACGGCAAGAAGTTCCTGAACGCGGGCAACAACGAATGGGGCGGGAAGATGCAGGACGACATCACCTGGGGCGTGAAGCACCTGGTGAGCCAGGGCATCGCCGGACCGACACGCACCGCGATCCTGGGTGGCTCCTACGGCGGGTACGCGACGCTCGCGGGGGTGGCATTCACGCCGGATCTCTACGCCGCCGCCGTGTCGATCGTCGGCCCGTCGAACCTCCTGACGCTGCTGGAGTCGATCCCCCCGTACTGGGAAGCCGGACGAAAGATGTTCCACATGCGGATGGGCGACCCCACGACACCCGAAGGCAAGAACCAGCTCGAACGGCAGTCCCCGCTCAACTCCGCCGCAAAGATCAAGACGCCTCTGCTTGTCGTGCAGGGGGCCAATGATCCGCGTGTGAAGAAGGCGGAATCCGATCAGATCGTGATCGCACTCCGCGATCGCGGCTTCCCCGTCGAGTACATCGTCGCGCCCGATGAGGGCCACGGCTTCGCGCGCCCGGTCAACAACATGGCGATGTTTGTCGCCATCGAGAAGTTCCTGTCGAAACATCTGGAAGGACGGGTCCAGGAGACCGCCTCGGCCGAAGTCGGGACGCGTCTGAAGGAGATCACGGTTGATCCCAAGACCGTCACGCTGACCAAGGCGGTGGATTCGGCATCGGTGAAGCTGCCGGAAGTGTCGCAGCCGCTGGAATCGGCGCCCGCGACCTACAACGTGACGATTGCCCTCGGCGGCCAGTCGATGAAGCTGGAGTCCACGAACACCGTGGCGGAAGCCGGGAATACCATCACGATCACCGAAACCATGAAGACACCGCAGGGTGAGGCGGTTGACTCGTCTGTGGTCGAGAAGGGCACGCTGTCGGTGCGCTCGCGCGAAATCAAGCAGGGTCCCATGGGGCTCAAGCTGGCGTTCGACGGATCCAAGGCCACAGGCACATCGGCCATGGGAGGACCCGAAAAGCCGGTCGCGGCTGACGTGGGTGGCGCCTTGTTCGCCGATGGACCCGGCGCGTTCCGCTCAATCGCGGCGCTGCCGCTCAAGGAAGGCTACTCGACGACGTTCCGCAATTTCGACGTGCGGAAACAAAAGCCGACGATCAAGCAGTTGAACGTCAGCCCCGCGGAAGACGTGACGGTCCCGGCCGGAACGTTCAAGGCCTGGAAGGTCTTCGTCAAGTCGGCCGAGGGAGAACCCGACACGCAGACGGTGTGGATCGACACCACGTCGCGGAGGGTCGTGAAGATTTCCGCCATTCTTCCGGACATGGGGGGAGCGGTGGCCACAATGGAATTGGCCAAATAGACACCGGGTTGTCATGAACCTCATTCGACTGCTGCAGGGCGATCGACAGCCCGACGCGGATCTTTCACGCACCTACGATGCCGTTGTGATTGGTTCCGGCGCCGCTGGCGGGATGGCAGCGCACGTGCTGACCTCGCGCGGCATGAAGGTCCTGATGCTCGAGGCCGGCAAGAAGCTCGACCTCGACAAAGAACTGAAGTCCATGGAATGGCCGTACGAGCATCCCAGACGAGGCGAGATGCCGCCGGGCCATCATCCGCTGGCGCTCAACGAGTACACCATTCGTCAGCCCCCCTACGCGGCCGACTCGAAGTTCACCAAGGTCCATTCCTACGTACAAGGCTGGGGCGGCAGCGACTACTCCAAGAACATCGTCGTGGACGAGAAGGCGCATCCCTACACGGGCACGAACTACGCGTGGGTGCGCGCGCGGTGCCTGGGCGGAAAGACGAACATCTGGGGCAGGCTCGCGCTTCGGTTGTCCGACTATGACTTCAAGGCGAAAAGTCACGACGGCTACGGCGAAGACTGGCCCATTTCCTACAAGGACATCGAGCCCTATTACGACCGGGTCGATCGCTACCTCGGAATCTCCGGCGTCAAGGAGAACCTTCCGTATTTGCCCGACAGCCTGTTTCAGCGCCCGACGAGGCTGGCTGCCGCCGAGGTCACGCTGCGCCACTCGCTGAAGAAGATGAATCGGGTGCTGACGCCGTATCGTGCGGGGGTGACCACCGACGGACTGAAGCACAACACGTATCGCAGCCGGTGTTTCGGTCGAGGCGCATGCAACCGTCGAGCGGGCGGGTGCGATATTCACGCCGCCTTCGACTCTCCGACCGGATTGATCTATCCCGCCATGGACACCGGACACCTGACGCTGCGAACGAACTCGATCGCACGCGAGATCCTCGTCGACCTCGAGACGGGGAAGGCACGGGGTGTGTCCTTCATCGACTCGGAGACAGGACGGACCTACGAGGCCCGCGCGAAGGTCGTCGTGCTCGCCGCCTCCACGCTCGAGTCGGCAAGGCTGATGCTGCTGTCGAAATCTCGCGCCCACCCGAACGGCATCGGCAACTCGAGCGATCACGTCGGACACAACTTCTGCGAGCACGTCATGGGCCCGGGCGTGACGGGCCTGGTGAAGGAGCGCGTCGGCAAGGCCAAAACCATCGATGATGGCCGGCCCGGCGGTTTCTACGTCCCGCGGTTCAGGAACATCACCGACAAGCATCCGAACTTCATCCGGGCCTACGGCTTCGAGGGGATTGCCGGCTCCCGGATGTTTCCGGACAATGCTCACCAGACACCCGGGTTTGGCGCGTCCTACAAGAAAACCGTCCGCGATTTCTCGGGGGCGTTCATCAACATGGGGGGCTTCGGAGAGGTCCTGGCGCGATACGAGAATCAGATTTCGCTCGATCCGGTGAGGAAGGACAGGTGGGGGATTCCGGTCGTCCGGTTCAACTACAAGTTCGGCGACAACGAGAGGAAGATGTGCGAGGACATGGCGACGGCCGCCCAGGAGATGTTCGAAGCCGCCGGGTTCGAGATTCTCAATGTGGATCGTGCGGTGCTGACCGAGGGCTGGTCCATTCACGAGCTCGGCACGGCCCGCATGGGCGCAGATAAGAAAACGTCCGTCCTGAATCAGTTTCAGCAGTCGCACGATGTGAAGAACCTGTTCGTGGTGGACGGCAGCAGCCACGTCAGCGCCTCGTGCCAGAACCCGACCTGGACGATCATGGCGCTCGCCTGGCGCTCCTCCGACTACCTGGCCACCGAATTCAGCAAGGGGAATCTGTGATGCCGGACCGCGAAGAGACGGACCTGGGCCGACGCGACCTGATCAAACTCGGGGCGGCCGCGACGCTTGCCGCGTCGTTGGGCGTGGCCGAGCCGCTGGCGGCACAATCGTCGGCGGCGTCGCCGGCGACTGGCGCGGCGACCTTCTTCACGCCGGACGAGCTCGCGCTCGTGGACGAGTTGAGCGAGTTGATCATCCCGGCCGACGAGCACTCGCCCGGCGCAAGAGCCGCCAAGGTGGCTGCCTACATTGACTCCCGGCTGGCGGAGGCGTGGGAAGAGCAAGAGCGGACCGATTGGCGTGACGGGCTGAAGCGGATCGGCCAGTTGTCGCGGGAATCCGGCGGTACGTCGTTCATGAAGTCGTCCGCCGACCAGCGGCTGGCGATCCTGACACGAATGGCGCAGAACGAGAAGGCACCGCGTCAGCCCGAAGAGCTGTTCTTCGCGAAGCTGAAGTCCCGGGTCGTGAACGCGTATTACACGTCCGAGATCGGCATCAAGCAGGAGATGGAATACAAGGGCAACAGCTATCTCGCCGAGTTCGAAGGCACGGCGGAGATATTCCCGTCTAAAGAAGACGTGAGTTGAGCCCGTGATTTCGTCGCGGCGGATGCCTGGTTCAGCGACAGCAGGTTCGCCAGCAGGCGATAGGCGCCCGGCACGCCATAGGGCAGCTGCCGGTGGAACGCGTACGCAAAGTACGTGTAGTGTCCTTTGCCGTAGGTCGCATGCAGCCATCCTCCTTTCTGCGGCGGCTGCCCCTTGTCCCACGTGGCAATCAACGGCGTGTAGCGCGGGTCCCAGGCTTCCCAGAACTTCGACCCGCGCTGTTCGACCCAGTTTCCGAAATCAGTCTGTGTAATCCGATTGGGCGTGTGCAGGACCTGGGCGCCGGGAGCGAGGATCTCGACCGGCGAGTCCTCCTCGGACACTTCCTCCGCACCGGCCGAATGCTTTGCCGGGTACGGCGCATACACGTCGGGCACGAACTCCTGCGTGTTATAGAGAACGATGAGGTTGCCGCCCGCTTTCACGTAATCGAGGAGGCGGCGGTTGTACGTTCGCAAGTCGTTTCGGACGCCGTACGCACGCGTGCCGGTCATGACGGCATCGAATCGGCCGAGATCGCCAGTCGCGAGGTCCTGCTCGCCAAGGAGCTGCACAGCGACGCCGATCTGCGCAAGGCCAGCCGGCACATCGTCTCCAACGCCCATCACGTAGCCGACTTTTAGACCAGGAGTGATCTTCACATCAACGCCTCGAACCGACGCGACCGCGTCGCGGTACAGGTAGCGCGTCTCGAGGTCGCGATGTCGAATCGCTGCGTAGCCTTCGCGATACTCGCGGCCGCCGGAGGTGGCCACGGCCTCGATGCGATATGCCTTGTTCTCCAGCGACGGGATGGCGATGTCGAAGCCGTAGAGTGCGCGCTCGCCCGCGCGCGAGAAGACGAACGGCTGCGACAACGGCGACACCTTCCAGCCGGCGGGAACCTTCAACCCGAGCGTGCCTTCGGATGCGCCGTCTCGATTGTTGAGGACTTCGACCTTTACATTGATCTTCGTCGTGACCGCGTTGCGGGAACGACCCCGAGCCTCTCGCAGGGGCGCCACGACGGTCGCAGGCGTCAGCGTCAGGGCGAGCGCGGGCACGACCGCGAGCACGCGGCTGTCGAAGCCGTACGGCACGTTGGCTTCGAGGCGTGTCACCGGCCGGCGTATCTCGACCGGCACTCCGCTCACCTCATACCTGACGACCGCTTCGAGCGCGCTCGCGGCTGAGGGCCGATACCTGTCTGATTCGTCAGCGACCGTGTAGCGCGCCTCCTGGATGGATGTGCGGGAGAAATGCGGGCGCGTGAGCGGGGCGTTCTCCGGAACCGTAACGGTGAACTTGCTCACAAGCGGCCGGTTCGGCGCCGCCGCTCCGGTCCCTCCAGGCCCCAACGACGCTCCCGCGTCGGCGACGGTCCAGTTCCCGCTGCGTGCGGTGCTTTGGACCGCCATTCGCACGTTCATGACGTCGATCCGGCCGCGGTTTGCAAACACGGTGCGGACCTCGAAGCGCTGTCCGGAAACGACCGCGCCCATCGCGGGAGGGCCGCCGCTGAACGGTCCGGTCATCTCGGGCGTGCCGACAGGCTGCGCGATAGCGGTCAGGCTGATGCCGAGCGCAGAATGAATCGCATCGGAGATCTGGCGCTCCTTCTCGTCCAGCATGAACCTGACGTCGGAATCGGCGCCAAGTGGTCCCAGTGCCGTGCGAGTGGCCGCGAGTGCCCGTGCCAGCGCGGGAACGGCCGCTGAAGGGTCATCGAACTTGAACGTCTCGAACGCCGCCTTGATCTCCCGATCGATGGCCGTCAACAGGCCCTCGGCCCCCGCAGGTGCCTTCGTGCGCAGTGCCCGATACAGACCGGGCAGGCTCGTGTCGATGCCGTCGAAGAACGACTTCTCCTTCGCGGGGGCGTCAACCAACGACTGCAGACGTTGGTAGTACGACATCGACGGACCCGGCTGCGGGCTGAAGCGCCCGCTGTTCTGCGACCGCTGGAAGCTCAGTCCCAGACGCGCGAACGACTGATACGAGTCGCCCAGTACCGGATCGTACTCGCCGGCGTCCACCCGGATCGTCCAGTCTTCGTTTTCGCGCACCCCGCCCATGTACAGCTTCAGCGGCTGCCACGGGCGAAGCCCGGCGGCGATCTGTTCCGGGAACGCCGCGGAGTCCCCTGCCAGCTTGAATGCTTCCTGCGTGAGCAGCCCCGCCGCGGAATGGTTGCCGTGGCCGTCGCGCTGGTTTCCCTGAAACCTCGCAATCAGCACCAGCGGCCGCTCCGTGCGGAGAATGCCGACGACGTCGCGAAGGACAGTGTCCTTGCCCCACTTCTCCAGCGCCTCGTCCAGGCGCTTGGAGAATCCGTAGTCAACCACCGTTCCGAAGTACTGTCGGTCGACGCCGTAGTACCGGTCCGCGATGAGCAGTTCCTCGGTCCGCATCAGTCCCAGGCCATCGAACAACTCGGGACCGATCGCGTTGTCGCCGGATTCGCCGCGGGTCAGCGTCAGCAGCGACACCCTCGCGCCTTGGCCGCGGCTCAGCATCGCCAGCACGCCGCCATGCTCGTCGTCTGGGTGCGCGGTTGTGTGCATGGCACTGGCTGTCGTTCGAAGCTTGAGGAGCTTCTGCCATGCGCCGGCTGCCCCGCTGTCCTGCGCGGGCATCTGGGCGCGCCCGCCCGCGAGATCGCCAGACACGCACGCCAGTGTCGCGACGAGCACGATCACGCGCGATCGAATCGAGGTGTTCATACAGCGTTCCTTACTGGAAACGCGGGCGTCTCCCTGGTGTCCGGACGCCCACGCGCACGCGCGCCCTGCCGCGGCGTGGACGTCTGGGGCGCCGGCGGTAGTCGGTGCCGAGTGCCGAGCGCAGCCGACCACCGCGCGGGCCTGATTCACGAATGTGGCGGCGGTTCCTGCTTCGGTGTCTGCTCGAGACCGAGCGTGCGATCGAGGTGTTCCGCCAGCTGACCCACGTCGGTCC
>JANNHC010000304.1:0-3897 GCA_031404215.1 Acidobacteriota bacterium | reverse complement strand
GGAACGCCCGCACGCCGCGGCTGTCCGGCAGCGCGCTCACGCGTCAGCGCGGGATATAGGACGGCCCCCAGCACACGGGCTCGTACCCGGCGTCCACGCCGCTGTCCGTGTAGCGCGGCGTCCAGCCGGAGGACACATCCTCGAACGTCAGCGGCTCGAAGTACAGGCGGTCGACCGTGTCGTAGTCGGTCGAGACCGTCTCGGGGTTGCAGTTGACCATCACGGTCTCGTACCCCTCTTCACGCAGCGCGAAGGCCGCGTGGCAGCAGCAGTAATCGAACTCGATCCCATGCCCGATCCGGTTGGGGCCACTGCCGAGGATCACGACTTTCCGGTGCGGCGTCGGATCGGCCTCGCACTCCTGCTCGTACGTGCCGTACATGTAGGGGGTGAACGACTCGAACTCGGCGGCGCACGTGTCGATCCGCTTGTACGCGGCCTTCAACCCGTGTTCGAGGCGGGTGGCGCGAACCGACTCCTCGTCAGCTCCAAGAATCCCGGCAAGCTCGCGGTCGCCAAAGCCGGACCGTTTCAGCGCGCGCAGCATGTCGCGCGAGATACCCCTGAGGCCCACGAGGCTTGCCGATCGCTGCAGCTCCACGATCTGGGAGAATTGCACGAGGAACCACGGATCGATCTTCGTCAGCGTATGAAGCTCGTCCACGGTCCACCCGCGTTCGAGCGCGCGGAACACCGCCCACATCCGTCGGTCGTTCGGCACGCTGAGCTCGCGCTGCAGCGCCCCCTCCTCTTCTTCCTCCGTCAGGCCGGCGGTGCTTCGGCGCGTATTCTGCCCGAACAGGAGCCCGCTGCTGCCAAGCTCCAGCGACGCGAACGCCTTCATGAAGGCTTCCTTGAACGTCCGGCCGATCGCCATGACCTCGCCGACCGACTTCATCTGCGTCGTGAGCGTGCGGTCGGCGCGCGGAAACTTCTCGAACGCCCAGCGCGGCACCTTGACGACGACGTAGTCGATGGTCGGCTCGAAGGACGCGGGGGTCAGGCGCGTGATGTCGTTGGGGATCTCGTCGAGGTGATAGCCGAGCGCCAGCTTCGCGGCAATCTTCGCGATCGGAAACCCGGTCGCCTTCGACGCCAGCGCCGACGAGCGCGAGACGCGCGGGTTCATTTCAATAACGATGATTCGGCCGTTTTCCGGGTTGATAGCGAACTGGATGTTCGACCCGCCCGTCTCGACGCCGACGCGCCGGATGATCCGACGCCCGAGATCACGCATCCGCTGGTATTCCTTGTCGGTCAGCGTGAGCGCGGGCGCGACGGTGATGCTGTCGCCGGTGTGCACGCCCATCGGATCGACGTTCTCGATCGAGCAGATGACGACGAAGTTGTCCGCGCAGTCGCGCATGACTTCCAGCTCGAACTCTTTCCAGCCGATCACGGACTCTTCGAGCAGGACCTCGTGCACGGGGCTGAACTCGATGCCGCGGCTCGCCAGCTCCCGGAACTCCTCGATGTTGTAGGCGATGCCGCCGCCCACGCCGCCGAGCGTGAACGACGGGCGGATGATGATCGGGAACCCGAGCACATCCACCGCCGCCATCGCTTCCTCGATGTTGCGGACGTAGCGGCTCTCGGGAACGTCCGCGCCGATTTCGAGCATCGCGTCCCGGAACTTGAGGCGATCCTCCGCAAGCATGATGGCGTCCACCGACGCGCCAATCAGCTCGACGCCGTATTTGTCGAGGGTGCCGTTCTTGCTGAGCGCCACGGCGAGGTTGAGCGCGGTCTGCCCGCCGACGGTCGGCAGGATGGCATCGGGCCGCTCGCGGTCGATGATTTTCTCGAGGATCTCCGGCGTCAGCGGCTCGACGTACGTGCGGTCCGCGATTTCCGGATCCGTCATGATCGTCGCGGGATTGCTGTTGACGAGAATCACCTCGAGCCCTTCAGCGCGCAGGGCCTTGCACGCCTGGGTGCCCGAATAGTCGAATTCGCACGCCTGCCCGATCACGATAGGACCGGAGCCGATGACGAGGACGCGTTTGATATCGGTGCGCTTGGGCATTACGCTCGTTTTTCCATCTCGTCGAGAAACTGCCGGAACAGGTAATCCGCATCATGGGGACCCGGCGCCGCCTCCGGGTGGTATTGCACGCAGAACACCGGTTTGGTCTCGTGGCGTAAACCCTCGACGGTGCCGTCGTACAAATTGAGGTGCGTGACCTTCACGTCCTTCGGCAGCGAGCCCGCATCCACGGCGAAGCCGTGGTTCTGCGACGTGATCTCCACTTTACCGGTCTCCAGTTCCTTCACCGGATGGTTCGCGCCGCGGTGGCCGAACTTGAGCTTGTAGGTTGACCCGCCCATCGCGAGCGACAGGATCTGATGCCCGAGACAGATCCCGAACACCGGCACGTCAGATTTCACGAGGTCGCGTGCATTGTCCACTGCGTAACTGAGGGCCGCGGGATCTCCCGGACCGTTGCTCAGGAACACGCCGTCTGGACTCATGGCGAGCAAATCCGAGGCTGGCGCCGTCGCGGGGAACACGCGGACGTCGCACCCGTAGGCGGTGAACCTGCGGAGGATGTTCCACTTCATCCCGAAATCGTAGGCCGCGATCCGCAACGGACGGCCGGGTTGCCGCTCGGCTGCCGGCGTGAACTCGTCGGACGGCGCGGGCGTCCAGTCAAACGGCGCGTCGCAGGTGACGCCCAGCACGAGATCGGCTCCTTCCATCGGCGCAAGGTCGCGCGCCTGCGCCACGAGCGCATGCGGGTCGACGTCGCCGGTGGCAATGATGCCGCGCATCACGCCGGCCGATCGCAGCACGCGCGTCAGCGCGCGCGTGTCGATGTCGGAGATCGCCACGACGTTGTTGCGCACCAGGTAGTCGCGAAGCGTGCTGTCGGCGCGCCAGTTGCTGGCGATCGGCGACTGGTCACGGATGATGAAGCCCGCGACCTGCGGCTCCCGCGACTCGCCGTCGTCGGTGGCAATGCCGTAGTTGCCGATCTCGGGACACGTCATGGTGACGATCTGTCCCGCGTAAGACGGGTCCGTCAGGATTTCCTGGTAACCGGTCAGGCTGGTGTTGAAGACGACTTCCCCGCCGGTCTGGCCGGGCGCCCCGGCCGCTTCCCCCTCGTACCAGAAACCGTTTTCAAGAGCGAGTATGGCTTTCATCGTATTCGTTCGAGCGAACCGGTCACGACCGCCGCCTCTCCGGCGGTAACCCGCGTGCTCGTGGTCCACGCGCGATGGTCCGTGAGCTCGAGCCTGACCACGTGCGATCCGATCGGGATGTCGGGAATGCTTGCCGGCGTGGTACCCATCGGGCGTCCGTCGATGAACACGCGCGCACCGCGCGGGCGCGAGTCCACGAATATCGAACCGGCAAACGCCGAGGGCTCGCCCACCGTCGGGCGCCGCACGCTCGTCGCGCCTCGCGCTGAACTACGGGCCCGCGATCCAGGGGCGGCCGCCGACGCGGTGACTCGCTCCAGCCGAAGGCTGAGGGTTCGCGAGGGCTCGCGCGCGCTCAATGTCACATCCTCCTGCACGGTCGTGAAACCGCTCCGCACGATACGCACGGCATACGGTCCGAATTGCAGCGCGTCAAGGTTCAGCGGCGTCCGGCCACGCCATTTTCCGTTCACGGTGACGGCGGCGCCTGACGGCGACGAGCGCACGACAAGTTTCCCCGTCGTCGGCCGCGGCGGCGAAGTCGGAGCACCCGGCGCCGCGGGTCCGTCGCCGGGAACCGGCGGCACTTCCGCGGACGGTTGCGGCGTGCCCGCTGTCGGTGGTGCGACCGTCTGCTCGCTCCATGCGCGGCCCGGCGCCGGTGGCTGAGCGGGAGCAGATGGCGGCGGCGCTGCTGCCGATGGCGGCGGCGCTGCTGCCGATGGCGGCGGCACGCTCTCGCGTCCACCC
>JANNHC010000303.1:0-2227 GCA_031404215.1 Acidobacteriota bacterium | reverse complement strand
TATGCGGGCGTCGCATTGGGAGCGGCAGTGGCAGCCCAGTGGCTGGCCTCCATGTACATCGGCACGATGTTGATTACTATCCTCGTGCCGCTCGCGGTCATACTCCTAATCGGATGGCGGGTTCGGCCCTCATGGGAGCTGGCGAGAGCGATAACCGCAGCCATTGCAATAACCGTCAGTGTCTGCCTGCTGACGGGCATTCCATTCATGAAAAGCCGTCACGCTCGCGGCGACAGGACTCGGCAAGACATCGTGAAATGGAGTGCGCTTCCGGAGGACTACATTGCAACGCACAGACGAATGGCAACATACGCGTGGCATCCGAGGGGGCAGAACCATCCGGAGCGAGAACTGTTCCCGGGCACGGCGCCCCTTGCGTTCGCAGTGGGAGGTGTTCTGTCCTTGGAAGCCGTACCCGTCGCTCTCGCGCTGAGCGGAGCGCTGGCCTTCGATTGGTCACTTGGCACGAATGGTCTGCTGTACGAGACGCTGTATGACTGGATTCTCCCGTATCGAGGCATGCGGGTGCCTGCGCGATTCAGTGTGCTCGTGGGCTCCAGTTTGATCCTCTTGAGCTGCCTCGGTGTCGCCTCGCTTCTCCGACGATGCCCCGGTCGGTTTCAGACGGGGCTCGCGTTTTTCTTGGCAGTGGTGGCGCTGTGGGATCTTCGACTTTCGACGACGTTGGTGAACTATTGGCCCACCGCCCCTGGGATCTACCGGCATGTGTCGCCGCACATGGTGCTAGCGGAGCTGCCAGTGGGACACGAGATTGACTATATGTATTTTTCTACGCAGCATTGGGCGACCCTGATTGGAGGGTACAGCGGTTTTATCCCCGCGGATCCTGAGCTGACGAGGACTTTGGCAGACTTCCCTTCTCGTAGCGCGATGGCGTCGCTCCGCGACCGCGGAGCGACGCACATTACGTACAACTGCTCATTCGAGCGCAGCGAATCGCGGTGCCGATATACACTTCAACAACTGGACACGGATCCGCTGTTGTCGCAAGTCTCGGGCGTCAGATGGAACGGCGCCGATGTACGCCTCTATCAATTCCGCTAACGGACGTCGACGACACTGCGGCAGGCCAACCAAACTAGGATGGCTGGAGCCCAGGTGTTCAGCACATTGGATCCACCTTGATCTCCCGCTGTTATCAAGGACAAGGTAATGAGTCCCGCTCGGCGCCGGGGACGCGCCGCGGTTTTCCGGCCTGCGTAGCGGTTTCCGGAGCGAACGAACGAGTCGGCTCCGCAGCGATCCTTCCGCCTGAAGGCGGAAGCCACGGATCAGCGGGTCGGCCAGACCGTTCCCTGATCCTTCTTCGTCACCGGCGCGAGGCCCTTGTAGACGAACTTCTGCAGGCGGCGCCCTTCGTAGGTTTCGGTCGTGAAGATGTTGCCCTTCGAGTCGGTCGCAATGCTATGGACGGCGAAGAACTGGCCGGGCTGGCGGCCGCCGTCGCCGAAGCTCGTGAGAATCTCGAGCGACTGGCGATCCATCACGTAGATCTTCTCGTTCTTGCCGTCCGCGAGGTAGAGATACTTCTGCTGCGGACCCTTCGAGAACGCGATGTCCCACACCGAGCCGTCGCCGAGCGTGCGCTTGGCGACGAACACCTCTTTGACGAACGTGCCGTCCTTCTTGAAGACCTGGATGCGATCGTTCGGCCGGTCGCAGACATAGACCAGGCCGTCGTTCGACAGCTCCGCGCAGTGCACCGGCGTCCTGAACTGCTGCGCCGGCGGCGCGTTGGGGTCGTAGCGACCGATGTTGGTGTCGTCCGGCTTGTTGCCGTACGCGCCCCAGTAGCGCTTGAACTTGCCGCTGTCGGCGTCGATGACGGCGACGCGCTTGTTGCCGTAGCCGTCGGCGATGTAGGCCTCGTTCTCCTTGGGGTCCACGAAGATCTTGGCGACGCGGCCGAAGCTCTCTGTGTCATTGCTCCCCTTGCTCTGGCCCTGGCGCCCGAACTGCATCAGGAACTTGCCATCTCGGGTGAACTTGACGACGTGGGCGTCCTTCGCGTCGTTGCCCCCGATCCAGACGTTGCCCTTGTGGTCGACGAAGATCGGTCGTTCCCGCAAGCGCGTAAGCCACGACGAGCGGCGGGCTGGCGAGATAGTTCGCCTTCACGTGCGGATGCACCCGCCCCTCGAAGTTGCGGTTCCCGCTCAGCACGCTCGCGGCCACAATGTCGCCGCACTTGATGGCCGCGCCGATC
>JANNHC010000302.1:0-1663 GCA_031404215.1 Acidobacteriota bacterium | reverse complement strand
CTTGGGCGCGGTGGCGCGCATCTCCCCGGCCAGCCGTTCGGCCTCCACCCGCTTGCGCAACTCATCGACGGTGCGCCGCAGACGCCGGACGTCAGGATGCTCGGGTTTGAGCTTGAGTTCGACGGCCAGCAGGGCTTGTTCCTGATTGCGCAATTCTTCCGCCGTCGTTTGCGCCATGTCGGGGCCGGCAGGCGCAGTCGCCGGTTTCGGCGCCTCGGGAGGTAATTCGACGAGGTCCGTGACGGAACGCTCGAGCAGGATCCTCCGCTCGCGGTCGCGATTGAGCGACTCGCCAATCGTCTGCAGCGCCATCTCGGTGTTGTGCTGGCCCTGCAGGTTCGAGCCCATCTGCGACGGCAGCTCACCGTTATGTTGGCGCTGGTACTCCTCGAGCTGCTTCTCGTTCAACACCAGCTGACGCCTGGCCTCATCGAGCTGGGCGATCAGGAACTGGCTGGTGCCTTCGGCCAGGACCTCGCGGTCGCGCAGGCTCTCATCGATGAACAACGAGGCCAGCCGCTCGGTCACGCGCATGGCGACGCGCGGATCGCTCGACTGGTAGCTGACGCGGAAGGCATCGCCCTTGACGATGTCAATCTGGATGTCCGTCGTGCGCATCCGCTCGACGATGTCTTCCATCAACTCTTGCTGGCGCTCTTCCGGATACAGGTTGAAGTCGGAGATGACCTGCTCGAGGCGGGTGCGACTGAGGATCTGCTGGCTGATCGTGTGCAGGCGGTCCTCGATCCGGGCGGTCACGGTCGACTTGACGTAACTCTCCGGCACACGCTGCGGCACGACAAGGATCAGCGTGTCGGAGCGGTAGACGTTGGGCAGGTAGCGCGCCGCGACAATGCCTGAGGCCGCAATGACGACGGCCGGGATGATGATCAGCCACTTCCGGCGGCGCGCGATCTGGACGATCGTATCGAACGAGTACTGCTTACCGGGGATCACGGGGCGCCCTCACATGGGTGTAGATCGGCAGCCACAGCGTGACCCCAACCGACCGTTGTTGTCTTCCAAACTGCGGCAGCATGTCCACAATCGTGGCATCCGGCGGCAGTTCGTAACGGTAGTAGGTGTATTGACCGTAAAGTCCGGTGTGCTTCGTGATGCCGGCCGACAGGCGACTGGTGCCGCTGTAGGCGGTGTAGGGGTTGGTGCCCTCGAAGCCAATCTGGCCGCGCCGCGCGACGACGTTCGCCGTCCACTCCGCCCGCGGCGCAAGCATTCCGCCAACCGTCAGTCCGGCGCCGGTTGAGAACAGCGGAGCCACGAACCCTGGATGGAATTCAGTGTCGCGGTTCACGAGCAGCGACATATTCCAGGTGCGCCGGAAATCGCGCCCGAGCGACACGCCGCCATTCAGGCGGTAGCGGCGAGGACCGCCGCTTTCGCGGAGCATCGAGCTCTGCGTGTAGAAGCCCTGCGAGGTGCGTCGCGCCAGGGCGTTCTGGCGATCGAGGTCGACTCCTGCGTCAATCACCTCGTGCACGTAGAGCCCACTGCCGAGCAGTCGTTGACGCGCCTCTTCGCGGCCGTAGGAAAAACGCAAGGTCGCGTTGCGCGACACGCGGCGGCGGAAGTCACCGCGCCCGCCCCAGCCCGAGTAGTTGTTCTCCGCATGCTCGAGAAACCGGGTTTCGCGCCGGGTGAGGGT
>JANNHC010000301.1:0-5526 GCA_031404215.1 Acidobacteriota bacterium | reverse complement strand
CTGCGCGGTTTCGGGCTGCACGCCACCGGGCCACATGCGCTGAATCATCTCGGGCTCATTGATCAGACCCTGGTCGCCGATTCGCGTCATCCACGCCGTCACCGCGTTTCGCATCCGCGCGAGCGTGGCGCGGTGCGCAGGTTCCGCCGACAGATTGTGGATCTGGTGCGGATCGACTTTTGTGTCGTAGAGCTCCTCCGCGGGACGTTGAGTTCGCATCCACAACGCCGCCGGGCCGGTCAGCTTCCTTTCCGCCTGCAGCCTGAGCCACTCCTGCATGATGGCGCTCTGGTTCCGGTAGATGATGTGGCCAGCGTACGGAAGCTCAGGCGAGAAATTGCGGATGTACAGAAATCGGGCGTCGCGCACGGAACGGATCATGTCGTATTCGATGTCCATTCGATCGCGCGCCGCAAAGACGAAATCGGGCGCCGGGGCGGCTCCGGGCCCCACGAGGACGCGCCCCTGCAGATGCGCCGGGATTTCCACGCCGGCGAGCGCGAGGACAGTTGGGGCGAGATCGATGAAGCTGACGAGCTCGTCGCGCGCCGAGCCCGGGATCACCGTCGATCCAAGCGTTTTCGGCCAGCGGATCATCAATGGCACCCGGAGACCTGAGTCGTAGAGCGATCGCTTCGCGCGCGGGACGCCGTCGCCGTGATCGCTCCAGTAGAAAACAATCGTGTTGTCTGCCAGCCCGTCGTCAGCGAGTTGCCCCAGAATCTCACCGACCTGCCCGTCCATGTCGGCGATGTTGTCGTACACGCGGGCGAGCTCTTCACGGACCGCAGGCGTGTCCGGATAGTAGGGCGGAACCTGGACCTTCGCCGTGTCGGTGACGAGCGTCTTTCCCTTGCGCGCCGGACTCGACGGAAAAATCCGGCTCTCGTGCGTGACCTCGAGGTTGAACACGGAGAAGAACGGCTGGCTCTTGTCCGCGCGGTTTCGCCAGTGCGCGCTCGTGCCGAGATCGTCCCAGATCGTGAACGGGACACCGAACTGGTAATCGGTCTTGGCGCGGTTTGTCGTGAAGTAGCCGGCGGCGCGCAAGTACTCCGGAAATGCCTTGACGTAGAACGGCGGGACGGCGAGGTACGGTCCGGGCAGCTCGGGTACCCTGTCTTCTGTCGTGCGCATATGCTGGGCGCCGATGGAGGTCTGGTACATTCCGGTGATGAGCGCGGCGCGACTCGGCGCGCACACGGGCGCCGTCGTGAACGCATGGGTATAACGGACTGATTCCCGCGCCAGGCGATCCAGCACGGGCGTACGGGCGAGCGTATCGCCGTAGGCACCGAGCCGCGGGCTCATGTCTTCGTTTGAAATCCAGACAATGTTGGGCCTGCGCAGGGTGGGAGCCGGCGTTTGGGCCGGAGATCGTGCCCCAACAGCGGTCACACCGACGGCCGTCGCCACAGCGAGAACTGCGGCGAGAGTTGCGCCGCTTTTCATTGCCCGATCACACGCTGGAGGAGGCGTTGCAACTCGACGACGACCTTCAGATGTTTCGGGTCCGACGCGAGGTTCTTATCTTCGCGTGGATCGGCCAGTTCGTCATACAACTCTGTGCCCCGCTTGCCCTTGTCCCATTCCGTGTACCGCCACTTTTCGGTGCGAATGCTATAGCCCATGTACGCCGACGCCGCGGGCCCTCTTCGAACTTGTGTGATCGCCGGATGGTCCCACTTCGCCTTGGGGTTCTTCAGGAGCGGCGTCAGCGAGCGCCCGTGGAGACCCTCAGGCGTTGGCACGCCCGTCAGCGCTCCCAGAGTCGGATAGATGTCAAGGAACTCGACCACCCTCGACGTCGAGCGGCCCTTCGGCGAGACACCCGGACCGGCGAGGATCAGCGGGGCGCGCGCCGCGCGCTCGAATAACGTCTGCTTCATCCACTGGCCGTGCTCCCCCAGTTGATATCCGTGATCGCTGAGGAACACCACGATGGTGTTGTTTGTCAGATCCAGACGATCGAGCGCGTCGAGGATCCGGCCGACGTTCGCGTCGAGAAAGCTGACGGAGGCGTAGTAGGCCCTGATGCTTTCCCGCTGAGCCTGCCCGCTGATTCCCCAATGTGCCGGGTTCGTAAACCACGCTGCGGAGGGCGCACCCGTCTCCGGAAACGCCGCAGGCGCTGGAATTGTGTCGAGGGGATACAGATCGAAATACTTCCGGGGCGCGATGAAGGGACAGTGCGGCCGGTAGAAGCCAGCCCCGATGAAGAACGGGCGGTCCTTGTGTCTCTCGAGGAGCGCGATGGTCTCCGTCGCCACCTTGCCGTCCGTGTGCTCTTCGTCAGCGGCCGGCGACGCGTAGTACGCCAGCGCGCTGCCAAGCTGGCGCGTCGGCGTAAGATTCATGAGGTGCGTCTCCTCGTCTTTGTCGATCCCTCGAGGGTTGACAAACTCCTCCCAGGACGCTGGGTCGTCCAGGCCGCTCGTGCCAATCTGCCCGGGATTTCCGTAGTGATAAATCTTGCCGACACGTGCCGCGAAGTAGCCGTTGCGCCGGAACATCTGCGGCAACGTCACCACGTCCGGCAGCACCGTCCGGAAATCCGTCTGCAGCTCGTGGACCCGAGTGGTGTCCGGCCGGAGACCGGTCAGGAGGGAAACACGACTCGGACTGCACAGCGGAAACTGGTTATAGGCACGGTCGAATCGGAGCCCGCGCGCGGCAAGGCGATCCAGGTTCGGACTCTTGACGAGCGGATGTCCGTAGGTTCCCAGGTCGTTATTCAGATCGTCCGCCACGATGAGCAGCACGTTCGGCCGGCGGCCTTTCGTTGAGCGAGCCTGAGCCGCGTCGGGGAGTCGAACGGCCTGCGCCGAACGGGCCTGCATTGTATCGGCGGGTCGACGCACCTGCGGCCCGAGGCCCGCCCGCGGCGCTCCGACGAACGCGGCGCAGAACAACGTCACCCATAGGGCCTGAGCGATGCATCGACGCATGCGCGGCATACTCGCACGGTCGCTCCCGGCGGGCAAGCGCGAGTCGCCGGTTCCGGCGTCGCCGATGCACTATTATGGGCCCGCTCGGGAGACACCTGACTCCGGAGACGACTATGAATCGAGAGTCGTTGCGATTACCATTCTGTGGGCGGTCCTGGCATTACCGAATGGCTCGCGGGCACAGCGGCAGGCGCTCGACCGAGGGCGCAATAGGCATGGCGGGCGCTTGATCGGTTCAGATCCCGACGATAGACTCCCGACATAACTAGGATGAGCACCCGTTCGATGGCTTCTCGAAGCTCTTGGGCCGGATTGGCTGCCGCCGTCCTGCTGCCTTCACTACTGCTCGCCTGTCAGCCGAATGCGCGCCGCGACCGGTCCGCGGCCGCCGCCCCACAGGATTCCGAGGCCGACGCCCCGTATCAGGCCGAAGTCGAAGAAGGCCTCGGCGCTGCGATCGCGATCCTGATCGATACATCAGGATCGATGAAGGAGCGGGCTCCCGGCGATTCACGTCCGAAGCATGTCGTCGCGCAGGAAGCGCTCGAGGCCATGCTGGACGCCACCGATGCGTTCATTGCCCGGCGCCCGGATTTTCCGATCAAGATCGGTGTGTACAGTTTTTCGAGCAGCGTTCGCACGCTGCGATCGATGCAGCCGTACGATCGGAGCGCGATTCGATCGACGCTGGCCGATCTGCCGGGCCCCGGAGGCGGCACCGCCATCGGCGACGCGATGCGCGAAGCGCGCCCCGACCTGTACCGCGCCGGCGTGTTCCGCAAGTACCTGCTGGTCGTCACCGACGGGGAGAACACGAACGGCCGCAGCCCGGACAAAGTCGCGCGCGACATCTGGCGCAAGAGCGAAGGGGGCGTGCAGACTTATTTTGTGGCCTTCGACACCAGCCCTGAGAAGTTCGCGTTTCTCAAGGACGTCGGCGGCGACGTGATCGGTGCGGGAACCGGCGCTGAGCTGCGCACCGCCCTCGACGGCATCTATCAGGGCAGGATTCTCGCAGAGGCCGTCGGCGGCGAACGGGAACCCGTCAAGAAGTAACTCGTACGCGTCAAAGGAGCCCCCGTGATTGTTCACAAGTTCTGGTCTGCGTTGGTGGCGCAGATCAACAAGGTCGCGAACCTGTTCTGGGAGGCCGATCCGGTCGCCCAGATGCGATACGAGTACGACCGAGCGGTCGAGCAGCTCAAGGAAGGCCGTGGCGGGCTCGAACAGTACCGCGGCCTTGTCGAACGCGTCACGCGGCAGGTCTCCGCGAACAAGTCCCATGTGCAGAAGCTCGAGGCGGAGACAAAGGCGTACCTGAAGGCCGGCGATCGGACGACCGCCGCGAAGTTCGCGCTCGAGCTGCAGAAAGCAAAGAGCGAGCTGAACGCGAACGAGAGTCAGCTGCAGATGCACGAGACCGCCTACGGCAACAACCTGAAGAAAATCCAGCACGCGAATGAAAAGCTGATTGAGCTTCGCGAGAAGATCACGAAGTACGACGCCGAACTCAAGATGAGCTCCGCGGAAGCGGAGATCGCGAAACTCTCCGAAACCTTCGACGTGAACCTGACGACGGATTTCGGGGTCATCGAGAGCGTCATCCAGCAGAAGATCGATCAGAACCGCGGGAAGGTGCGGGTCGCGGCCGATCTCTCGAAAGAAGGCATCGCCGAAATCCAGGCCGAAGAGCGCATGCAGGGACAGCTCGCCGAGCAGGCGCTCAGCGACTTCGAGGTCGAGCTCGGGTTGAAGTCGCCCGAGACGACGCCGATGGCCCAGACCTCGAAAGACCTCGGACCGGCGGTCGAGAAGGCTACTGAAAAGCAGACCAATTAGGAGCGTTGATTCATGGCGAACGGACAGCCCAGACCCGCGTTTTACGTCGCGGTCCTGCTCGTGGTGCTCGGCCTCGTCGGCCTGGCGTTGTGGCGATACGGCGCGATCGGACCCAAGTCGCAGACCGGTCAATTCTCGGCCGATGAACTGAAGCAGATGAAGGGGGGCGCCGAAGCGGCTGACAGCTCCGGCATCACGACGGTCAAGGAATACAACTTCGTGGCGGCGACGCGGCTTCCCGAGGTCAAGGGCATTTCCAGCTACAAGCCAATGGCCGATCGCACCGTTCGATTCGCGATCAACGTCTGGGCGGGCTGGAGCCCGATTATTCTTGCCAACAACGGCTTCAAGCCGGGCAAGACGTGGAAGATCCCGGGCGGCAAGGACTTCAAGGTCGAGCTGGTGCTGATTGACGATCCGATTGCGATGCGCGACGCGTACGCCGCCGGCACTCTTCACGTCGGCTGGGCGACCCTCGACATGCTGCCGCTCTTCCTCGAAGGCCTGCGGAAAGACTCGCGCGTCATGCCCCGCGTTTACCAGCAGGTGGACTGGTCGAACGGCGGCGACGGCATCGTGGTACGCGAGGCGATCAAGACGATGGCGGACCTGCGTGGGAAAACCGTCGTCCTCGCGCAGAACTCACCGTCGCACTTCTTCATCCTGAAGCGATTGGCGATAAGCTCCGCCGGTGTCGTCGGCAGCGCTCGCTTTTCCCCGCCTGAGAGATTGGGTCGAG
>JANNHC010000300.1:0-3268 GCA_031404215.1 Acidobacteriota bacterium | reverse complement strand
CTGGCCGGGTTCACCGGGGCGTCGAGGCTGCCGATCGGACCGCTGTGGGCGGATCCGCTGGTTCGCGCGCAGTTTCTGGAGGCGTGCCGCGAGGTCGAGCGGGTGGCGCGTGCCGAGGGCGTCGAGGTTGCCTCCGACGTTGTGGAGCGGGTGGACGCTTATGTATGCGGCATTCCGGGCACGATGCGCTCGTCGCTTCTCATCGACCTTTCGCAGGGCAAACGAATTGAGGTCGAGGCGCTGCAGGGATCGATTGTGCGGCGCGCCGCCAGGGCCGGCCTTCCGGCGCCGGTCATGACGACGCTGTATGCGGTGTTGAGGCCGTTCGCGGCAGGGCCACCCCCGCCCGCCTGAGCACCGCCTGGTAGCGCGGGTGCCCCAGGTGACTGTGGACGATAGCTCTCGCAAAATGGATCGACGGCGGGGCCGCGGCCGACCCCGATATGCGGCGCCGCTTTGAAACCGAAGCGAAGGCCGGTCGACGAGGCTCTGCACCAGATCGAGCGGATGGCTGATGAACACATCGGCGGCTGCGTCTTTCTGGGTGTCGATCCCAGCCTCGTGTCGCTGCGCGACCAGGGTTGGCGGGTCTCTCCTTCCAGCAATTCCATGACCGCCACGACTCACGCTGGACGGACACGCGCTCGCGGAAGCCTTCCGGCGAGGCGGCCCTCAGGAATATTGGCGGAATGCCGTCAACGACGACGAGCTCGTAGATCGAGAGAATATTCGGATGCGACAATGCATGGGCGGGCGTGTGAAGAAGCCGGCGCGCGCGCGAGCCCGGCGTCGGATGGAGACCGTAACATCGGATAGAATTCCTGCCGGGGTGCGTCCGTCTCAGGGCACCCGCATTTGGCACCGGTTCCCGTCCTGTTGGTGACTGTTCTTACACCGTCCATTGTCGCCGTCGTGATGGCCTCCGGTGCGGTGGCCGGATGTCTCGGCGCCTTGCTCGGACTTGGCGGCGGCGTCTTTCTCGTCCCCTTCCTCAACGCGTTCTTCGGGATTGATTTCAAGACCGCGGCGGCGATCAGCCTGGTCACGGTCATTGCCACGTCGAGCGCCGTGTCGGCCGGTACGACAGGTCGCAACCTGATCAACCTCCGGCTGGGCATGCTGCTCGAGGTCGCGTCCGCGGCAGGTGGCGTAGCGGCCGGCGTCACGATCGCCCACGTGTCCGACGTGACCCTCGAGCGCGGGTTCGCGCTGATGACCGCGCTGATTGCCGCGCTGATGCTCAGCCGCCTCGAGAGCCGGAACGTCATTTCCGATCCCACCGTCGATCCCGGCCCTCTGGGCGGCAGGTTCCACGACGAAGAGAGCGGCGGTGAGGTCGTGTACAGAGTGCGTCGCCTGCCGGTTGCGCTCTGCGTGTCGTTCGTCGCGGGCAACGTCTCGGCGGCGTTTGGCATCGGCGGCGGAATTCTCAAGGTGCCGGTGCTCACCGCGTGGTGCGGAGTGCCGATGCGGGTTGCTGCCGCGACGAGCTCGCTGATGATTGGCGTGACCGCGGTGGCGTCGGTCCCCATCCAGTACGCGGATGGCTACGTCAACCCCCCGCTGGCCGCCGCGGCCGTCCTGGGGGTGCTGATCGGGTCGCGCTGCGGCCTCTGGTTCGGCGCCAGGGCGCGCTCGAAGTCGCTGAAGCTGATGATGGCGGTGGTGCTCCTACTGGTCAGCGTCATCTATCTGCGGAGAAGCCTGTGAGCCACGACGCCGACTCCCTGTCACGTCTGGAACGGCATCTCGGCCGCCTGCTCGTGACCGGCGTGGCGACGAGCGCCACTCTTCTCGCGATCGGCCTCGGGCTCTGGCTGTCGAACCCTCAGAGCGTGGCCGCGCTCTGGCTGCTGAACGCCGGCCTCATGGTGCTGATGGGGACGCCGATCATGCGGGTCATGGTCTCGTTTGCCGAATACGTGGGGATGCGGCAGTGGTTCTTCGCCGGCGTGACGATCGTCGTACTGGTGGAGCTGTCGGTGACGGTGCTCATCGCGCTGAGCCGGCGCTGAGGCGGTCCGACTCAGCGCACTTCCGCCTCGCCGTACGCCTCCGGGCTCGACGGAATGCCCCCCTGGTTCATCACGTCCGCCACTTCCTTCAGCCGATCGTGGGAGGCCGCACGCATGCGTTCGAGCAGTCCCGCAATCCGTTGCGCCTGTCGTATGACGGTTGCCAGATCGCGCTGCAGGTCGGGATCGGGATAGCCGTGCTCGAGCAGGTCGCAGTGGCCGATGATCGTCTGGAGCGCACTGTTGATTTCGGTCGCGATCGACAGCGTCAGCTCCGACATGGCCTCCATCGATCGATACTTGCCGACCGCGATCTGCAATTGCTGCGCGACGTACGCCACGGCGAAAATTTCCGCGACCGGGAGCAGCGCGTCGATGTGCTCCTGACGAAACGCACCGGTCTGCCGTGACACGACATTCAGGGTGCCGACGGCGCGCCCCTTCGCCGTGAGCGGCAAGATCAGGGCGGAGCCCAGGCCGGCGCTGTGCAGCACGTTGATGTCGAGGAAATCAGCCGCGCCGACGCTCGTGTCGTTGATCACGAGCGGCTCCCGCGTTCGCACGACGGTGCCAAGGGCGGTGCGATCCACCTTGAACATCACGTCCGGTCGTGGCCGGGCGCGGCGCTCGTCCTGGTTGACGCGCGCGGTATAGGTCTGGAATTCCTGCCCGTCTTCAGACAACAGCGCCAAGCCGACCCGATCGCATCGAACCAGCCGCACGATACGTTGGGCCAGCGCCTGGAAGGCGAGCGGGACATCGACGGAGCGCGAGAGGATCTGCAGGATGGCGTTGCGCATCTCGAGCTGCTCGACCTGGTCGAGCGTGGCCGTGCGCGCATGCTCCTGCTGCGTGATCGTGCGCGTGAGGCCGCCAATGCGCCGCGTCGCGATCACGGCAAGCGTCAGGATGACGAGCCACGCGGTGACGAACTGGACGACGACGATCGGCCGCCGGGGAAGACCGCCGAGGACCGCCCACGCGATGGCCTGAACGGTGGCGAACAAGAGGACGAGACCCCAGATGCCGGCCACAGCCGCGCGCGGGTGCCGGAAATCCATGTAGCCGTCCAGTTTATACGAGCACCCGGTCGAACGCCGATGGTGTGCCGCCGCGCTGCACGTGGCCGAGCAGCACGACCCGCGTCTCGAGTCCGCTGCGTGCCTCGATCTCCGGGGCGAGCAAGTCCGCGATGCCGCGTAGACGCACATGCCCGAACCGGTCATAGACCTTCTCGCGGCCCGGCATGCTGC
>JANNHC010000299.1:0-1705 GCA_031404215.1 Acidobacteriota bacterium | reverse complement strand
CGATGAAGTTGACCTGCATCAGCGGGAGCAGCTCGCGATGCAGCCGGCGCGCGGCTGTGAAATCACCCGCCTCGGCCAGTTCCGCCATCCTCGCCATTTCCGCCGGTACTTCGTTCGACGCCACCGACACAATGCCGCGCCCCCCCCGACCGACATGACAGGCAACGTCAACGCATCATCGCCAGACAGCACGAGGAAATCGTCCGGAACCGCGCCGCAGATGTCGCACATCTGCGTCATGTTCCCGGAGGCTTCCTTGACGCCGATGATATTCGGCAACTCGCTGAGGCGAACGATCGTCGCGACGTCCACGTTGACGCCCGTGCGGCCCGGCACGTTATAGACAATGATTGGAAGCGGGACCGCGTCGGCAATGGCCTTGTAGTGCTGATACAAACCTTCGGGTGTGGGTTTGTTGTAGTAGGGGGCGACAGACAGGATGCCGTCGGCTCCTGCGCGTGCCATGCGCTGCGCCGTTTCGATCACCTCGTGCGTGTTGTAGCCACCGGCGCCAGCAAGCACCGGGACGCGGCCCTTCGCCTCGGCCACGACGATCTCCACCACGCGCAGGCGCTCCTCGTCCGTGAGCGTCGGCGTTTCGCCGGTCGTTCCACACGGCACGAGGAAGTGAATCCCCGCGTCGATCTGACGCCGAGCCAGGCGCCGGACACCCGCCTCATCAAGCGCACCGCTGCGGGTAAACGGAGTGACCAGCGCGGTCCCGCACCCTGTAAACGCCTGCCGCATGTCTCCCTCCATTGTCGTGCCGCCCCTGGCACCCTATCAGAGCCCCAGCACATCCCTCATCGTGAACCACCCGGTACGACCGTGCACCCAGCGTGCGGCCTCCAGGGCGCCGCGCGCGAATCCTGATCGATCGCGTGCCGTGTGCGTCAGCGTGATCGTCTCGCCGGCCGCGTCGAATCCAATCGTGTGCGTGCCGGGGATGGAGCCCGCGCGTGTGGATGATACGTCCACTGCGCGATTGTAGCCGCGGGCGCGCATGGCGCCGTCCAGCATGATCGCGGTGCCTGACGGCGCATCGCGCTTCGCCGCATGATGCGCGTCGTGGATCCACGCGCCGAAGGCCGGCTGCGATTCGAACAGCTCGGCCGCGCGCTCCGCCAGCGCCACGAACAGGTTCACTCCAAGCGCGAAGTTCGGGGCCGCCACGACGCCGATTCCCTTCTCTTCGACCACGCGCCGCACGTCCGCCTCGTGAGCGGCCCAACCGGTCGTCCCGATGACGACGTTCACGCCGCGCTCGGCCAGGCGCCGGATGTTCCCGGGCACCGCATCGGCAATCGAAAAATCAATCGCCACATCCGCCGCTGGCCAGTTCGCGGGCACAGCGGCCTCGGCCACATCCACCGTGCCCGCCACGTCAAAGCCGTACTCCGGGCACAGGGACTCCACGAGCTTCCCCATCCGTCCGTGGCCGACGATCAGCGCCCGCACTCTCTGCATGTCTCCCTACTTGCCGGGCAATCCTGACACCCGTGGCAGCCTTGCCACGTTACCCAAAGAATTCCCCGTGCAACTGCCCCATCCCCTTCGCCACGTCGGCGTCCCGGAGCACGATCGTGACGTTCCGCCTGGACGCCGCCTGCGAGACCATGCGCACGGACAGCCCGTCGAGCGAGGCAATCACCCGCGCCGCGATGCGCGGATCGCAGCGCAGATTGTCGCCGACGGCGCACAGGAT
>JANNHC010000298.1:0-5972 GCA_031404215.1 Acidobacteriota bacterium | reverse complement strand
ATCGGGTTTCTCTCGGAACGAACCGGTCTCCGCTTCGACCTCCGGTATCACAGCAGTCTTTCCCGGTCGGACGAGGGCGATCCTCCAATAGCGATCGGGCGCGTCTACCTGCGATACATGACCGCCTCGGTCGGCGTGGTCCTTCGTCGCTAGGCGCCAAGCGCGTGAAGAAGACGATCTCTCGCAGAGGGACGCAGAGATCGCAGCGACCACGTTCCGCCGAGGCCGGCCTGCGGGCCGGCCAGTCGAAGGTCGCGAGATCCGTCGGTACAAGCCCGGCAGTCAGTCCAGCCAGGCGGGCTTGTATCGGCGGATCTCACGACCTTCCGCCGAGCGCCGCTCGGATCGGCGGAACGTTCTGGCAGCGGCTCTTCAGTTGTCTTGTCCGCGCGCTCGGCGCTCTCTGCGCGAGATCGGTACGTGGTCCTTTTTTTCCGCCGGCTTGTTGAACGAGCGCTCAACCGTGTCGTTGACGTCAACCGACACGGGATGATCGCGCCAGAGCCACCGCATCATCTCCGGCAGCATCATCCCCCCCTGCTTCTGGCCGTGCCGCCCTATGCCCCATGAATAGTTCACGTCGTACCCTTTTTCCGTGAGCGCCTTCATCAACCGCACGTTCTGAAGGAACCAGTCGCGCGTTTCGTCGTACTTGCCGTCGCGGCCGACGCCGCGGTTATCGTTTCGGCCGTCCTGCATAAAAATCCGGATCGGCTTCTTCTCGCTCTTTCGAACGATGTCCGTGTAGGCGTGGCCGCCGCGCAGGTTCGTGAAGCTGCCGACGATGCTCAGGACTTTGCGAAACTCGTTCGGCCGCTCCCACGCGACCGTGAAAGCCGCGATGGCGCCTGAGCTGGCGCCGCCGATGCCGCGGCGTTCGGGATCCTTTGAGATGTTGTAATCCTTGTTGAGCGCCGGCATCAGCTCGTCCACTATCACGCGGGCGTATCTGTCATCCAGCGTGTTGTATTCGGTCGGCCGGTTCGTCGTGCGGTCGCCCCATTCCTGCGGCGTGGGCTCGGGTTGATCGGGGCGCCGTCCCGGGTTGATGAACACGGCGAGCATCACCGGAATCTCCCGACGGTCAATCAGGTTGTCGAGAACGTTCGGCGCCCGCGCGTCGCCTTCCATGTTCTTGAACGCCTGGCCGTCGTTGAAGATCATCAGGCTCGCCGGCACGGCGGGGTCGTACTGGGCGGGCACATAGACCCAGTAGGTATGCTGGGTGCCCGGATACGCCTCGCTGGGGAGCGTGAACGGGCCGCGGATTTCTCCCTTCGCGACGCCGTCCCTGGGGAACGAGTCGGGCCCGAGCTGGTAATGGCTGTCCGTATTGGGCGGCTGCGCGGCTGCCGGCGGTACGGCTGGCGCCTGCGTCAAGGCCGGCGCGCCGGCCGCCACCAGGGTCGCGAGGGCCACAAGAACACTCTGAATACGCATCACAGAAACTCCTCGAGGAACGCGATGATGGCCTGTCGCCCTTCCGGCGTCTCCTGGTGTTCGACGTCGTACCGCAGGAGCTTCCACCGTTCCGGGTGCCCGAGCTTTGCATAGACCTGCTGCAACTCTCGATCGATGACGTCGAGTCCCTCGACCGGCGTCAGCTTGTCCCTCAGGCCGGCAAGGCCCAAGTGGGCGCGCGGCGCGATGAGCGCGTTGATCTGCGCCGTCGTGAAGCGTTTGATCAACCCGGGCACGAAATAATACACGCCGTGCAGGGCCAGCGCCTTCCTTGCCAGGAGCGCATGAAAATCGGTGAGACAGTTGATGTCCACGGTGACCTTGATTCGCTCGTCGAGCGCTGCCAGCCACCACGCCATCGTGCTGCCCATCGACATGCCGAGCGTGCCGACGCGCCGCGGATCCACATCGGGCCGCTTGACCAGGAAGTCCAGCGCGCGCAGGCCGTCGTAGACCATCATTCCCCAGAGCACCTGCCCCTGCCACAACATGGCCTTGAAGGTGTCCGCCTCAGACGTGTGACTGCGCTCCCCGAAGACCCATGAGTCGATGCACAGACCGATGTAACCAAGATCCGTCAGGACCTTCGCGTACGGGACAGGCTGCAGGTAGCTGCGGCCCTCGATGAACTCCTGCTTGCCAATCTTGTAGCCGCCGCCGTGGGAGTGATCGAACAGGACGGCCGGCACTCGTCCGGTGATCGCGCGCGGCCGCGCGAGGTATGCGGGCACGGTCTCGATTCCGTTCAGATCGAGATCCCAGGTTTCGAGGATGTACCCGTCGCGTTCCTCCTGGCCCCGCTTCGTGCCGCCGATCGGTCGCGTGCGATCGGGCAGATCTCCGAGCAACGTGTAGAGTTCACGCCGGCGTTCAGCCGCGGAGCGCACGGCCGCAGCTTTCGTGGTTTGTCGCGTCATCGGTACCAACGGGGCGAGTGAGGCGAGACCCGCGGCGTGAAGCCAATCCCGGCGGGTGAGCGCGTGTGTCGGCATGCTGGCAATAATACTGCCGCCACCCTCACGGACACCCGTCAGCGGTTTCTGATCACCGGTTCCGTCCCGGACGGACCGATCGGATGTCACGGTGGTGCTGAACCGGACTTCGGCACCCTATAATGGTCCCCTCCGAACAGTTGAGGTTCCCTATGCGAATACTGCGATTTCTGTCCGTTACCACGCTCCTGCTATGGGTTGCGAGTCCGTCTCCCGCGGTGGGTGCACGCGTGGATACCGCCGATACGAGACTGTTGACCCAGCCGGCCATCAGTGCCAGCCACGTGGCCTTCATCTACGGGGGCGATCTCTTCGTCGCCGACCTCGACAGCGCGACGAACGTCCGCAACGTCCGGAGGCTGACGACCGACGACGGGGTCGAGTCGAACCCGGTTTTTTCGCCGGACGGAAAAACGATCGCGTTCAGCGCGCAGTACGACGGCAACGGCGATGTTTACACAGTTCCGGTCACCGGGGGTTCCCCGGCCAGGTTGACCTGGCATCCAGGCGCCGACATGGTCCAGAGCTTCACGCCGGACGGTAAAGCGGTCATGTTCACGTCACAGCGCGCAACGTTCACGGGCCGCTACACGCAGCTGTTCACCGTGCCGGTGCAGGGTGGCATCGAAGACGCCCTGCCGATTCCGAACGCCGCGCGCGCGACGTACTCGCCGGACGGTCAGCGCATCGCCTACAACCCGCTCGGGCCCCGGTACCAGCAGTGGAAACAGTATCGTGGGGGGACGGCATCGCGGCTGTGGCTCTACAACACGAAGGGACACGCAATCGAGCAGATTCCCCAGCCGCCGTCGCGAGCCAACGACACCGACCCGATGTGGATGGGCGATACGGTGTACTTCCGCTCCGATCGTCATGGCGAGTTCAACCTGTTTGCGTACGACACGAAAGGGAAGCACATCCGTCAGCTCACCAGGCACGCGGACTTTCCGGTGCTCACGGCCTCCGGGGGCGCCGGCCGCATCGTCTACGAGCAGGCCGGCGTGCTGCACGTGCTCGATCCGAAATCCGGTGCGGCTCAGAGGCTGACGATTGGTGTCGCGTCCGACTTGCGGGAGACCCGTTCCCGGTTCGTCAAAGGTGCGAAGTGGATCCGCGATGCGTCGCTGTCGCCGACCGGCGCACGGGCGGCGTTCGGCTTTCGAGGCGAGATCGTGACGGTGCCTGGCGAAAAGGGAGACGTCCGTAACCTGACCAACAGCGTCGGCGCGCACGATCGCTTCCCCGCGTGGTCCCCGGACGGCCGCTCGGTCGCGTGGTTCTCCGACAAGTCAGGGGAATACCAGCTCTACATCGGGAGCCAGGACGGCAAGGGTGAGCCGCGCGCCTTCACGCTGACAGGCGAGGGGTTCTATGAGGCACCGCGCTGGTCCCCGGATTCACAGAAGATCGCCTACTTCGACAATTCCCAGAGCGTGTACTGGCTGGACGTGAAGAGCGGCGCGTCGACGAAGGTCGGCTCACAGCCGGTGTACGGACCGGTTGTGGCCATCAGCTACGGGTGGTCGCCTGATTCGAAGTGGCTTGCGTATGCCATGGACAATCAGGCGATGATCACGACGGTCTACGTCCATTCGACGGAGCAGGGGAAGTCCTTTCAGGTGAGCGACGGTTTCAGCGACGTGAGAAATCCCGTCTTCGACAAGAGCGGCAAGTACCTCTTCTTCTTCTCGTCGACCGATGCCGGCCCCGTCAAGGACTGGTTCGCGCAGTCGAACGCGGACATGCGCGCGACCTCGGGCATTTATCTGGCCGTTCTTCAGAACGATCAGGTCTCTCCGCTGGCCCGGGAAAGCGATGAGGAGAAGCCGGCGTCGGCAGACGAGAAGCCCGACGACAAGAAGGCCGAGGACAAAGCCCCGGCGCCGACACCTGAAGACAAGACACCACCGAAGAAAGATGCGCCGTTCAGGATCGACCTCGAAGGGCTCGAATATCGCATTCTCGATCTGCCGATCGCCGCCGCAGCACTCTCGAATCTCCAGTTGGGCAGCGCCGGCCAGATCTACTACTTGAAGACGGCGGATGGAAAAACGTCGCTCAACCGCTACGATTTGAACACTCGCAAGCCCGAAACGATCCTGCCCGAGGCAACCGACTACGTCGTGTCGGCTGACGGCAAGAAGCTGTTGTACAGGAACGGCAACGCGTGGTCGATCGTGCCGACGACGAAAAAGATTGAGCCGGCGGAAGGCCGGATTGCGGTGGACAGCATCGAGGTGATGGTCGATCCCCGCGGCGAGTGGAAGCAGATCTTCGACGAGGCCTGGCGCATCAACCGCGACTATTTTTACGCGCCGAACATGCACGGCGTGGACTGGACGAAGCAGCGCGACAAGTACGCCGCGTTCCTGCCGGACCTCGCGACCCGCGCGGATCTCAACCGGGTGCTGCAGTGGCTGTCGAGCGAGCTGTCGGTTGGGCACCACAACGTCGGCGGCGGCGACAGCCTGACAGAGCCGCGCAGCGTGCCGGGCGGGCTGCTCGGGGCCGACTACGAGATCGCCGGAGGACGGTACCGCTTGAAGAAAGTCTACGGGGGGTTGAACTGGAACCCGCAGCTGCGCGCGCCGCTCACCGAGCCGGGCGTCAACGCCAAGGCGGGCGAGTACCTGCTGGCGGTCAACGGCCGGGACCTTCGGCCACCGGTCAACGTCTACAGCCTCTTCGAGAACTCGTCTGGGAAGATCGTCGAGATCACGCTCGGACCCACCCCGGACGGATCGGGATCCAGGAGCGTGCAGGTCGTGCCCGTGGGCAGCGAGGCGGCCCTCCGGAACCGCGACTGGGTCGAAGGGAATCTCAAGAAAGTCGACAAGGCGACCGGCGGCCGCGTGGCCTACGTGTACGTGCCGAACACTGGCGGCTCCGGGCACTCGTACTTCAAGCGGTACTTCTATCCGCAGGTCCAGAAGGACGCGGTCATCGTGGACGAACGGTTCAACGCCGGCGGCAGCGTCGCCGACTACTACATCGACATCCTGCGGAGGCCCTTCATCGCGAACTGGGCCATGCGGTACGGCGCCGATCTCAAGACGCCGTTCGCGTCGATCCAGGGCCCGAAGGCGATGATCATCGACGAGACCGCCGGGTCGGGCGGTGACCTTCTGCCGTGGATGTTCCGCAAGTACAAGATGGGCCCGCTGGTCGGCAAGCGCACGTGGGGCGGCCTCGTCGGGACCCTCGGGTTCCCGGTCCTCATGGACGGCGGCAGCATCACGGCGCCGAACCTCGCCATCTGGACACAGGAAGACGGGTGGATCGTGGAAAACGAAGGCGTGCCGCCGGACATCGAGGTGGAGCAGACGCCGGCCGACGTGATCGCCGGACGCGACCCGCAGCTCGAGAAGGCGATCGAGGTGGTGCTGGCGGAGCTGAAGAAGACTCCGCCGGCGAAGGCGGTGCGCCCGCCGTATCCCGTGCGTGGGAAGACACAGCGCGGGACGGCAGCCACAGAGCGATGAGCAGTAACGGCGACCGGAAATTGCCGACGATCGACGC
>JANNHC010000297.1:0-3306 GCA_031404215.1 Acidobacteriota bacterium | reverse complement strand
TTCTCGGACGAGTGATCGGAGGTCTTCGACAGCGTGTAGTTGCTCAACACTGACAGGCCTTTGGCGAAGCGTTTGTCGAGCGTGAGCTGCAGCGAATGGTAGCGCGACTCGCCGGTCGGCTCGTTGCTGACGATGCTCCCGAAGTTCGGGAACAGCGGCCGGCGCTGGTTGGTCGTCGCCGTGGTCACGCCCGACGCGTAAATCGCCGCATTCACCTCGCGCAGGATGGTCAGCTTGGTGCCCCGGGATCCGGCGTAGGCGGCCCGCACCAGATAGGTCGGCAGGACTTCGCGTTCGACCGTGACGTTCCACGAGTGCAGCGTGCCGTTCTCCATGCCGGCGTCGTAGCTGAACATGTTGTGCGGCAGCACGAACGCCACATTCTGGGGCACGTTGAACGGATCGGCCGGGAAGGGGTTGACGCGGCCCGCGTACGGGTTCGCGACATCGTTCGTGAAGTCTCCAGGAAACGACACGACGGTACCGAAAGGGCCCTGGTTCGCGAGGCTGTTGGTCGCAATGGTGTTCGGGCGGTCGAAGAACGCGCCGTATCCGGCGCGGACGCTCGTCTTGCCGTCCCCGAATGGATCGTACGCCACGCCGAGGCGCGGCCCGAAGTTCCGCCAGGCCGCGTCGTAGCCGCCGGCGCCGCAGCCGGGGTCGCCGGGAAACACCGCGCCCTCTGGCGCGTTCGTGTAGACAGTGGATTTCTGGCCCGTCCTGAAGCACGCGAGCCGGTTGGTTTCGTCGGTGTACGGAAAGAAGGGATCCCAGCGCAGGCCAAGGTTCAACGAGAGCTTCGAACTGGGGCGGAACGTGTCCTGGATGAACGACGCAAAGAGGTGCATCCGGGTGTTCTTGTACTCGCCGATGCCCTGCTCGAAGCTCGAAAATTTTCCGATCATGAAGTCGGCGAGCGCGTCGCCCGTGAACGGTGCCGCGCCCGAGAAGGTATAGCGGCCGTTCGCGCGGAAATTGTTGACGATGTCTCCCTTGCCGTAGCTGTATTCGAAGCCGGTCGCGATCTCGTGACGCCCCTTCGTCCAGCGGACGGTATCGCTGACCTGGTACTCGTCGCGGAGGAACTGGTTCGTGTCCCCCGTGTTGATGCCGAAGTACCCGCTGACGTTGAACACCCACTGCGGCGTCTTGTCGTTGTAGACATTGATGCCGAGTGACCCGTAGTCCGGGGGATAGAGCTGGAAGTTGTTGTTGTTCGTCCTGTTGAACGTCACCACCATGTTGTTCAACAGGTTGGGCCTGAACACGTAGGTATCGTTCAGGGACACGACCGTGTTCTGCCAGGTACGTCCAAACGAGCTCGTCAGCGCGTTTCCCTGCTCGAGGTAGGCCGGAACCGACGCGCGCGACACCCACCCGCGCCCGTACAAACGATGGGAGTCGCTGAAGGTGTGATCGACGCGGCCGAGGTACTGGTGATCGTCGAGCGACTGCGGCGCCGAGAACCGGAGCGTCAGAGGGTTGTCGCCCGTCTGGGGGTTGGGCAGGGGCAGCCAGTCACGAAGGATGCGCGTAGCCGCGAGGCCGAACATCGATGACGGGATTTGATTGCCCGGGAACGGCTGGCCGGTTACCGGGTTGCGAAGCTGGCGCGACACTGCCGAGAAGTCGCCGTTGCGCATGGCGGCGTTCGGGACGAGCGTGCTGCGCGACACCGGGCGCTGTTCCTGGTTCGTCCCCTGATAGGACGAGAAGAAGAACGTCCGGTTCTTCACGATCGGCCCGCCGAAGGTGGCGCCGTACTGGTTCCGCTTCAGTCCGTCGTCCACGCCCGGTGTGAAGTAGTTCGTGGCGTTCATCTTGTAATGACGCAGATAGCCGAAGCCGAGGCCATGGACGCTGTTCGTGCCGGCGCGAGTGATCGCGTTCACGATGGCGCCCACGTTCCGTCCGTACTCGGCGCTGAAGCTGTTGGTCTGGACGCTGAACTCCTGCAGCGCATCCGGATTCGGCATCGGGTTCGGGGCGTTGCTGTAGTGGTCGTTGTTCGATCCGCCGTCAAGCACGTAGTTGGTGGTGTTCCCCCGCGCGCCGCTCGACGACACGGCTTGCGTACCCGGGTAGGTCGCGCCGGAAGTCAAACTCGTCCGCGTGTCTGGCAGCACACCCGCGACAAGCTGCATCAGCTGCGTCGGGTTGCGGCCGTTGAGGGGAAGCTTCTCGATGCGATCCTGATCGACGACCGTCCGCAGCGTGCCCGTGGTGGTATCGACGGTCGATGCCGTGCCGCTGACGGTCACCGTCTCGCTCACCGCCCCGACCTTGAGGGGGATGTCGAGCCGCACGTCCTCGTTGACCCGGACGACAACGTCCGTGTTCTTCGCGGTCTGAAAGCCGGACAGCACCGCGACGACCGTATAGCGCCCGACCGGCAGCCCGCGCAGCACGTAGATCCCGACGTCGTTGGTCACCGTATCCGTGACCGCGTTCGTCGCGTCGTGCGTCGCATTGACGGTCACGCCCGGCATCACCCCGCCGCCGGTGTCGCGCACCACGCCGGTGATCCCGCCGGTTGTGGTTTGAGCGGCAGCCGGTGCCCCGGGGGCCGCAACGATCATTGCCACGATCAAGGCGAGAAGACCTGTCCGCCTCATGTGACCTCCTCCAAGCTGAAATGTCATGGACGTTTCGACGTAGCTGGCCGGTCCGCTCAGTGCCGACAGACGGCCGACTCAAGGTTCAAGTAAAGCCCAGCGGCGTGCGTTCGTCAACGGCTTTTTCAAACGCGACCGCTCAAAATGAAACGGGGTTTCGAAACCTAGTTGCCAACGGCCAGTCAGCGCTGTAACCTTCGGCCTCGTACACTGATACCGAGGAGAAGCGTGCTCGAACATCGACAACCCCGGAAGATTCGTGTGGGCGTCCTCGACTTCGGCGATGGTCGTCAATATCTGCAGGCCCCGCTGGAGCCGACAAACCGTCAGTTCCTCCAGCAACTCGTCGGCCGGCTCACATCGGAGGGCTTCGACGTTGTCACGGGAGACGAGGTGATCTGGCAGAACCACCTCGCGGTCCGCAACGGCCGGCGCATGGCTGCCGAGGGCGTCGACGCGGTTGTCTTCAATTACTCGGTCTGGGCGTGGCCGCAGTACGCGCGCGTGGCCGCGCAGTTCTGCCCCCAGCCGATCGTGATGTTCTCGAACGTGAACCCCCAGTTCCCGGGGCTGGTTGGCATGCTCGCGAACTCCGGTTCACTCGATCAGGCAGGGATTCGGTTCGTCAAGAGCGTATGCGACGAAGACATGGTGCATGATGATGGTGCCGCGCGTTTTAGCGACCAAGAGG
>JANNHC010000296.1:0-8780 GCA_031404215.1 Acidobacteriota bacterium | reverse complement strand
TGGAGCGGTTCCGAGACCGCCATCGGTCTCGCGGTGGAGGAAATCCCCACGGCGCCGCCGGGCGAGCGGTTCGTCTACAGCGACATCAATTACTTCCTTCTCGGCGAAGTCGTCCGCCGTGTCAGCGGGCAGACGCTCGATCGCTTCGCGCACGATCGCATCTTCCAACCGCTCGGGATGAAGGACACGACGTTCGCGCCTGCTGCCTCCCTTGCCAGACGGATTGCGCCCACCGAAGTGTGCGCGCCGCTTGGGTGGCCCTGCCAGGGTCCCGGCATGAAGATGCTGCGAGGTGTCGTGCACGACCCGACGGCCAGGCGGATGGGCGGCGTCGCCGGCCATGCAGGCCTGTTCAGCACCGCCTCGGACCTCGCGATGTTCTGCCGCATGCTGCTCGACGGCGGCGCGTACCAAGGGGGCCGGATCATGTCCCCGTTGGCCGTGGCGAAGATGACGACTCCCGCCACAGCCTCCAGTGAGCGCAACGTCCGCGGTCTCGGATGGGACATCGATTCGTCGTTTTCCTCGAATCGCGGCGAGCTGCTGCCGGTTGGATCATTCGGGCACACCGGGTTTACAGGCACGTCGCTGTGGATCGATCCGGCAACATCCATGTTCGTCGTGTTCCTGTCGAACCGCGTGCATCCAGACGGCAAGGGCGACGTGACACCGCTGCGGGCCCGCGTCGCCACCATCGCCGCGTCCGTCGTGACCGACGTCCCTGCCACACTGCGCACGGCGGCCGTGTGGACCGGGCGCGATTTCGGCCCGTCTGGCACCCCCGTCCCGGCACAGCGCCCGGCCGCCGTGCTCTCGGGAATCGACGTCCTTCGCGCGAGCGGGTTTGCCGTGCTGCAGGGCAAGCGCATCGGCCTCGTGACGAACCACACCGGTCGCGCGCGCGACGGCGCCACCACGATCGATCTGCTGCACGCCGCGAAGAACGTCACACTCGTACGGCTGTTCAGCCCGGAGCACGGCATTCGCGGTATCCTCGACGCGAACGTCCCTGCCGAGACCGACCAGAAGACCGGCCTGATGATCCATTCGCTCTACGGTGAGACACGCCGTCCGACGGCCGCCATGCTTGACGGCATCGACACGATGGTCATCGACCTGCAGGACGTCGGTGCCCGCTTCTACACCTACATGACCACGATGGCCTACGTGATGGAGGAAGCGGCAAAGCGTAAAGTATCGGTGGTCGTCCTCGACCGGCCGAACCCGGTGAACGGGTTTCAGATCGAGGGACCGACGCTCGACAAGGCGGCGCTCAGCTTCGTTGGATATTTTCCGATGCCGATCCGGTACGCCATGACACTCGGCGAGCTGGCGAAACTCTTCAACGGCGAGAACAAGATCGGTGCGGACCTGACCGTGATTCCCCTTCGTAACTGGAGTCGGGACGCGTGGTTCGATGCCACGGGGCTTCCGTGGGTCAATCCATCGCCGAACATGCGAAACCTGATCCAGGCAACGCTCTATCCCGGGATTGGCGCAATCGAAGGCACGAACATCTCGGTGGGCCGCGGCACCGACACACCCTTCGAGCAGCTGGGCGCGCCGTGGATCGAGGGGGTGACCCTGTCGGATGCCCTCAACGCCCGTGCGATCGCCGGGATCCGCTTCTACCCCGTGCGCTTCACGCCGACCTCCAGCAAGTTCGCGGGGGAGGAGTGCGGCGGGGTGTTCATGATTGTGACCGACCGCGCCGCGATTCGGCCGGTGCGCGTAGGCGTCGAGATCGCCGCGATGCTGCACAAGTTGTACGGCGCTAAATTCGAGCTCGAATCGTCCGAGAGGCTACTGGGCTCGAAAGAAGGCATCGCGCGCATCCGCGCCGGCGCCGATCCCACCGACATCGTCGCCATGTGGGCAGCTGATGAAGCGCGGTGGCGGTTATTGAGGAGCCGGTACTTGATTTATCGGTAAACGAATCATCTCTTCTTGTTCCCATACATCCGTTCGTCCGCGACCTTCACTAGCGCCATGATGTCCGTGACCTTGGAGGGCACTTCCACACAGCCGATGCTGAGGCCGACTCCGGGAGGAAGCCCCGTCACATCGGCCGACGCCGCGAATGCGTCTTGCAGGTCCTCGGCTTTGCGGCGGGCCTCTTCCTCGCGGCACGACATCAGGATCAAAAACTCGTCGCCGCCCCAGCGAAACACGTAGTCGGCCTCGCGGAAATTGTGCGTGAGAAACAGGGCGACGCGCTGCAGCACGCGGTCGCCAGCTTCGTGGCCGAGAGTATCGTTGATCGCCTTGAACCGATCGACGTCCACGAACACGAGCGAGAGCGGAATCCGGTAGCGGCGGTGACGCCGGATTTCGCGGCCGATCACGTCGTCAAAAAAGCGCCGGTTGCGGCAGCCCGTGAGGGCGTCGGTGGTCCCCATCAGCCGGAGTTCTGACTGGACTGACTCGAGCTCCTTGTTGGCGACGCGGAGCTCGTAGGTCATATCCTCGAACGTCATCAGCTGCATGCCGAGCGCCGCGACGAGATCGAGCGCGAGGTTTACGACCATGGCCCGGTTGAGGGCTTCGTTGACGACGTGCTCCGTTCCCATGATGAGCCACACGTTCGTGCCCGCGATGGCGAGGAAGGCAATGCCAACGACGATGGCGCCGAGGAGCCGGGTTTGGCGAAGCAGCGACAGGTGCGCGATGCCGGCGGCCGCCATCGCGCCCGCGATGAGCAGGTGGCCGGGCGCAAATGCCGCTGGCGTCTCGAGTGGAATTGGCGCGAGCGCAAACCAGATCAGCAATGGCAGAAGGATGAGCCCGTAGCCGCGCCGGATCCGGAGTCGCGTGCGGTACGCATCCGCCCCGAGCACGAAGGCGAGCGCCGCGAGGATGCCGAGGAACTGCGAGATGCCGTACGCGGAGTTGCCGGCGGGCTCGCCAGTGAAGCGATGCGCCGCGAGCAGGAGCGACAGCGCCGTCAAGGTCCAGCCCGACACCCAGCAGAGGATGTACGTGCGACGACGGTAGAAGTACAAGAGCGACAGCAGACCGGCGACGAGAAGAGTCGCGACGCCCGCAAGGTTGCGCACATCGTTCGCCGCAGGGCCTGGTGCAATGGCCTGAAGATCCATCCCGCGCGATGATATGCGGGAGCGCCGCAGTTTGTCCTGAGCGGCGTGACGGTTGAGAGGACGACGTGCCAGACACACTCTCTCCCGTCAAAGAGAAGTGCAAGGCTATCGGTCGACCGGACGCCGTTGGTGCGGCGTCACTGACGGCCTACTTTGCCGTTGACAGCTCGGCGATCAGTCCGACGTGGTCAGACGGGGAGTCAGCGGCTGGGGCCGCGCGGGCGAAGCGGTCGGTCGAGAGCGTGCGCAGGCCGGTTGTATACACGTAGTCGATGCGCTTGAACAGGTTGCCGGAAGGAATGCCGCACCCCGGCCGGCTGGCCATCCCCGTCCAGCCTTCCGAGCCCTGGGTGGCTTTCCAGGCGTCGGTGTATCCCGCCCCTTCAATCATGCTGATCGTGCGCATGCGACCAGAATTGTTATCCCCCGTGCAGGGTACTTGTGGGTTCCAGGCGTCTGATTGATAGACGTTGAGGTCACCCATGAACACGCGTGCCGTCCCCTGCGCGGCGAGGAAGTCGAGCGTCCGCTGAGCCTGGCTCGGGATCTCATCGTCGGGGGTCGAGCCGAAATGACCGGAGAAAATCGGCAGGGTCGTCGAACAGGCTGGATCCATGCAGACATCGCCTCCGACCACCCATTTGTTGGCTTTGGGATCAATCTGCTGGTATTTGACGGCCCCTGAGAAGCCGTACCGCGCCAGCAGAGCCGTGCCCTCGCGCTCGCCGCTGGCTGTCTTGAATCCCATCACACCGTTCACATTCTGCGGATTACCGCAGTTCCACGCCTCTTGAAGCGCCAAGGCGACAATAGCGGGGTCGTCCCTCACGCGCTGCAGCTCAGCCTGGGGAAGTCCGATGCCCCAGGCGTTCATCGGTTTCGTGCGGTCCGTGCAATTGAGTGTCTCGTGGCTCCAGGAGGTGGTGCTGAATCCGCGGATCCCCATGCCAGAACGAATATTCCACGTCGCAACCTTGAAGCTCCGTGACTGACCAGCGGCCGATGACTCGGCCACGGCACTAGGGGCCGCGGGGATGCGCGCGTCAGATCCGTTGCATGCGCCGGCAGCCGCCGCAAGCGCCAGGGCAATGGCCGTGTGCCGAAAGAATGGGAACAGGGACGTCACGCCGCGGGTGCAGCAAGATGAGGTCCACGCACGAGAATCCGCTGGGTCGCGTTGACGTGCTCAAGGGGGGACGACACTCGTAAGCTCTTCTGCATGAAGGATCCCCGACGCGCTCTCAGAAACGGTAAAGCATAAGGTAGACGATCACGCCGGTCACCGAGACATAGAGCCAGATCGGAAGCGTCCATCGTGCGATGGCGACATGGCGCTCGAACCGGGCGCGAAGGCCCCGCGACAGCGTGATGAGCGCGAGCGGAAGGACCGCGGCGGCGAGCAGCACGTGCGTCACGAGGATCGTGAAATAGACGATGCGGATGGGTCCTTGTCCCTGGAACGGCTTCGAACCGATGTTCGCGTGATAGATCACGTACGACGTCAGAAAAAGCGCCGAGACGACGCATGCCGAGATCATGGCGGCGCGGTGACGACGAATCTGTCCGCGGCGGATGAAGGCGTAGCCAGTCACCAGCAGCACAGCCGATGTGGCGTTGAGCGTTGCGTTGAGCGCCGGAAGGTCCGAGAGGGTCACGCGCGGCCAGCGATCATCAGGATCCAGAGGATCGGCAGGTAGATGATCGACGCGAAGAACAGGCGTCGCGCGTCGGGGATCGTGCGCGTGCGGGCGAACCTCAGCGTCAGGCCGAGGAAGAGGACCCCCAGCACGAGCGCGGCGACAAAGTACGTCGTGCCGGTCATCCCGACCAGCGTTGGAACGAGGCTGACCGGAAGCAGCGCCGAGCAGTAGAAGAGCGCCTGGCGCGCCGTGCTGCGCCCGTCCGGTTCGATCACCGGGAGCATCGGGAACCCTGCCCGTGCGTAGTCCTCCCGGTAGATCCAGGCGATGGCGAGGAAGTGCGGCAACTGCCACAGGAAGACGATGGCGAAGAGCACCCAGGCGCCCGGCGACAGCGCGTCGCGCGCGGCGGCCCATCCGATGACCGGGGGCAATGCCCCTGGAATCGCGCCCACGACCGTGGAGAGCGACGATCGCCGCTTGAGCGGCGTATAGATCAGGACGTAGGTGAGCAGCGTGGCGAGTGCCACGGCCGCGCTCCGGACGTTCACGCCGGCGCCGAGGATGAGCAGGCCCGCCACCGACAGGATCGTTGCAAACACCAGCGACTCGGCCGGCTGAAGCCGTCTGTCAGGGACGGGGCGCAACCGGGTACGGCGCATGAGGCTGTCGGGGTGGCGCTCGATGACCTGGTTGAACGCCGACGCGCCGCCCGCCACGAGTGCCGTGCCGAGCACGGTAAACACCACCCGAACCGCGTTCGACATGTCGCCGCCACCCATCACGTAGCCGGCGAGCGAGGAGGCGACGACCAGGACGTTGAGCCGAGGTTTTGCGAGCGCGAGAAAATCGTTCGCGCGGGTGCGGGCCTCCGGCAGGGCGACGGCGTCGGCGCCGGTCTTCATACTCGCGCTCCGCGTGGGTCACGGAGCGATCTCTTCATATCGCCACTCCGTGTCCCTGTGTCTCTGTGTTCTCCGGCCACCACACTGTGAACGCTGACATCCCGCCAGCTCCGCAAGGTCAGCACCAGCGAGGCACCCAGAACCAGCGCACCGTTCACGACGTGCGCGGTGTTGATCACGGGGCTGAGGCCGGAGATCACAACCAGCGCGCCGAGGGTCGCCTGGGAGCATACGAACAGCACCAGAAGGGTCGCGGTTCTCACCAGGTCGGGGCGGTCGCGGTGATGGCGCCAGACCTGGATGGCAGTCGTGAAGATGGCCAGGACTACGCAGAGTGCTCCAACGCGATGCGCGAAATGAATCGCGATGGCGGGGGACCACACCGGTGGCAAGACGTGGCCGAACGCCAGCGGGAAGGTTGGAATCGCCATCCCCGCACCCGTATGCCGCATCGTCGCACCGAGGAGAATCTGGCCGTACACGAACAGCGTGGTGACCGTTGCAAACGCGCGGAGCGCGTGGTCGTTGATCGGCGGCCGATCGGCGCTCCACGACGGCGACGTGACGAGCGCGAGCACGAGCGTCAGGCAGAAGAACAGCTGTGCGAGACCCGCATGGCCGATTGAGATCGGCGCCGGTAACAGGAGCAGGACCGTCAGCCCCCCGAGCAGCCCCTGAAGGATGACGGCTCCGAGCGCGGCAAAGCCGAGCCGCCGGACCCAGGCGCGCGGCTCGACCCGCCACGTCCAGATCGCGAGGATGACCGTGAGGAACCCGACCGTGCTGGCGATCAGGCGATGGCTGTGTTCGTAGAGGATACCGCCGACCCACTTGTCCATCGGGAACGAAAACATGAACCAGCCGTACGTGTTCGGCCAGTCCGGGACCGACAGTCCCGAGCCGGTGCTCGTCACCATTCCGCCCGCCGCAATCAGCAGCACGGTCGAGGCGACGACGAGCTTCGCGTAACGGTGTAGCCAGATCATGGAACTATTTGGTCGCGGCGCCAGACGGCTTGAAGGTGAAGGTGATCTCTTTCGATTCTTTCTCGCCGAGCGTGACCGTCTGCGCCTGTGTTCCCAGCTTCTCGTGCCACGCTTCAACGGTATAGGTACCGGCTGGAACGTGCTTCAGCTCGAACGTGCCTCCGTCGCGCGTGATCGCGTAGTACGGATGGTCCATCACACCCACAAACGCCTGCATCCAGTTGTGCACGTCGCACTTGAAGGGCACCATTACTTCGCGCGCGGTGAAGATCTTCTCGTCCACCATGCTCTTCAGCGGCTGTCCCTTGTTCCATTCGCTGTTCACGTCGGGCAGCGCGTGCACGTTGTGCAGCGTCTCATCGCTGTTGCTGATGGCGAGCGTTTGTCCGGCCCGCACACCGAGCACATGGGGGGAATAATGGCACCGCTTCTGATCGAGCTTCACCGGCTGGGTCGGCACCTCGAAGTAATAGCCGCCCAGGCCGTCCTTGACGTAGACGAAGACGTTCTCGAGTCCGCCGTTGTTCACGACGAAGTTCTCGAACATCGCGCCGTTCGGGTTCTCGCGGAGGCAGTACGGATCCGCCGACATCTTGATCGGGGGGTTCGACGGAACCGCGCCCTCGACAGTGACGCGCCCCGAGAGGTTTCCCGCCTTCGATTCGTCCACGACCTTTGCATTGGGCGGCGGCCCGCTGGGAGCGGCCTGTTTGTCCTGGCTGCACGCCACCGCCAGGCACAGTATCGCGACGGCCGCAGTCGGCCGCAAAGCATTCATTCGCATAGACTTATTCGGCTTTAATCTTTCGAAGGATTCGGTCCTGAATCCAATGCTGATCCCACCACTCGACAGGATTCACCATGTGGCCGTTGACGAGCATCGTGAAGTGGAGATGATCGCCGACGGCCAGGCCGGTCATGCCGCTGCGGCCAAGCTCCTGCTCCTTCTCGACCACGTCTCCGGCCTTGACGGCGAACGACGACAAGTGTCCGTAAAGCGACTGGACGCCCATGCCGTGATCGAGGATCACGCAGTTGCCGTAGATCCCGAGCTCGTCGGCGAACACGACCTTGCCGCCATTCGCCGCCGTGATCTTCATGCCCGTGAACGACGCGAGATCGAAGCCGAGGTGCGTCTGCTGATCGACGTCCTTGCCGTGATAGACGTACGTGCGCCTGTCGGCGAATGCGGATTCAACCGCGTTGTTCGTGAACGGATGGAACACGGCGCCCCGCCAGAGGATCCGGGGCGCCGACTCTTTCGCGAACGACGCAATCTTCTCCGCGTTCTTCCGCCGGAGGTCGCCGTTAATCACGAGGAACTTTGCCAGGCTGTCTCCCTCGGGCGCGACCTCGGTCGTCCCGGCTAGGATAGCGGGGACCACGCGATCGATGAACTTGTCGTCGAGCGGGATGCGGCTGTTCTTGAACGGTTTCGGAAACGTCGTGTAATCGAAGTCTGCACGACCTGTGTTTCCGGCTTCGTCCCGCGCGAACAGCCGGATGGGGGTCTTCAGATCCTGGTCGTACCGCAGCGCAAAGAACGCAATCCGCAGCGCCGGATCGTCGAGCTTCGCCCCTTCGACGGTTGACGCGCCGGACGCCGGATAACCCGGATACTCGATGTCTCCGACGAGCACGCCTGACGTGACATCCGACGGCGTCGCCCGATACACCGCCATCTCGGAGCCGCCCAGGTTGATGTAGTGCTTCGAGGAGACGATCGACACCTGCGGCCGCTCGAGGCGAACCTTGACGTCGCGCGAGTCGGTTGACTCGAGCGTGCGCAGCCCGCGCAGGACCGGCCGCGACGCCGTGACGAGGATGCGGGCGGCGCCCGTCTGCAGATCGGGAACCGTCTTCTTTCCGATCGTACGGGTGATGCGGAGCTTGTCGGGGCCATCGAGCTTCACGCCTTCGCCGGCCGCCTGGCCGTTCTCCATCGCGTAGAGCGTCGTCTGCTTGCCGTTCTGCTCGAACACGATCTTGATCGTCTTGAGATTCGCCGCCGGTGCGCCGATCGCGACCTCGAGCGGCGTGCTCATGCCGACGAACTTGTCAGGCTTCGCGATTTCTATCGAAGGACCGCCTGCCCGTCCGGCCACGACATACGCGCCGCCGGCTGCGAGCAGGAGGAGGAGGAGGACGGCG
>JANNHC010000295.1:0-2457 GCA_031404215.1 Acidobacteriota bacterium | reverse complement strand
GCATTTTCATCATGCCATCTCGCATCGTCCGGCACTCGGTCACCATTTCGGTGACGACGGTGGGCACTTCGCCTCCATGCCGGAGGGTCCACAGACCCGCCGGTCATCGCGATAATCGCGGCGACCAGACGGAGGGCGGCGAGTTTCATGCGCAGACATGTCACGGGACTGGGTATATAGCACCCGTCATGCCAGCTAGAACAAATCGAAAACATTAGCGATTTTATCGGGACCGACGTTATCCGTGCCGGGATACCGGGAAAAATACCCGCCGGCCTGCTGGAGATTCCGCAGCCGGCGCGGGCCCGCTTTTCACGCTCGGCCGTCGTGATTGCCATGGCTGCGATCGGCGCGCGCTTGGCTCACCCACTTCCCCAACGAGGATGGCGTCAAATCCAACTCGCGTGCCACCGCGCCAACCGTCCTCGGCCTCGAACTGCCGATTGAGCAGATTGGTCGCGGCCGGCTGGTCATGATCACCCATCATCGTGATCGTGTCGCGGAGCCCGTGTGCGGTGTATCGAGGATCCGGTTCTCCTCGCCGGGGCGGCGTCCGAGGCGCCAACCTCATGCCATCGACCTGAGAACGTGGACTACTCTGATTTCAGGCGAAACCACCCGGCGGCGTCGAACAGAACAGCGCCGGTCAGGAACGCGAACGAGAACGGAATCAGCATGGGGTGGATGGGATGTCCCAGGGCAACGGCCTTGCTTTTCATGATGCTCTCCGTTTGTTCGTGCTGCCGGGGGTAGACAAGCCATGGCAACGGCACATTTCTGGTGCGATCTTTCGCAGCAAGGGACGCAGCTTCTGCACTGCTGTGCGAGTTCACCTTGCGCATGCGCCGGAACCCTCTGGTGCCTGGGTAGAGCGAATCGACGAGTAATCACGCGAACGCCAAGCGTCGATGGCGGCGTTGGGCGCACTGGAGTATCTCGACGGCCGGGCGGTGGAACAGCTTCATGAGGCGCCGGGAATGGTACGAGAGGCGTGTCCGTGGACGTGGCGCGACGGACGGCTCGCTCTCGAGATCGAACTGCCCCCTCATGCCGTCGCCGTTCTCACCGTGGAGTTCGCGCCATCATGAGCGCGCAGAAGAGTACGACCCGGCGTCGGGGCGACCGTTTCACATGGATGGAAGCCGGAAACCGGCTTCTTGCGAGATCGCTGGCAGGGGTCCACGATGACATTCGCAGCGCATTATCACTCTCAGTTCGCGGGAAGCTCTCCAGGCGCGATGCCGTCGAGCGCCTCCGGCAATGGCGCGGCGCGAAATCGGATCCGTGTGCACTCGCCGTTTGCGTCATGGATCTCGAGACCTCGCGCAGCATCCTCGGCCGTTTCATCCACGCGAACTCTGGTCGGAGCGTCGATCCGAATGGGACCGAGTGCATGGGAATCCTCCTGGAACCGAATCTCTATGCCAACGACACGACGAGCGCTGACGGCCGCCGTGACCGAACTTAGCGGGCGCTCGACTGCCTCGATATAACCAGGTGCTCCGGCATGCACCTGATCGACGGTCGCCAGCCAGGCACGGTGTCCGCGGCTGAACTGCGCCAGGAACTCCTGCCATTGGGCTTCAGGGATTTCACGCATGCTCATGGTACTTCGTTCCTGAGATGTCGTCGGCACCAGTCGGCGGCAAGCCTGGCCACCTGTTCAAGCGCGCCGCGCTCTTCAAACAGGTGTGTGGCCCCGGGCACGATCTCCAGTTCGACGGGAGCCCGCATCCGATGCATAGCCTCCCGGTTCATCTCGATGACCGGCTCGTCGTAGCCGCCGACGATGAGCAGCGTCGGCGCCTGGACGTTCGGCAGGGCCTCGTCCGCAAGATCGGGACGGCCGCCCCGTGAGATCACCGCACGAACGATCTCCGGGCGCGCTGCCGCAGCCTTCAACGCAGCCGCCGCGCCCGTGCTGGCGCCGAAAAACGCGACGGGCAGGTGATGCAGGTCCGGGCGCGCCTGTACCCAGTCGGTGGCGCCCACGACGCGGCGTGCGAGCAAATCGATGTCAAACCGGTATTCGCGCGTCCGCTCGTCGACAGACTCCTCGTCGGGGGTCAGCAGATCGAGGAGCAGCGTACCGAACCCGGCGGCCTCGAGCACGCCCGCCACCGCGCGATTGCGCCGGCTGAAGCGACTGCTGCCGCTGCCATGGGCGAAGATGACAAGGCCCGCTGCGCGATCGGGCACGCGGAGATCGCCGTCGATCGACACGACGCCAACATCCACTCGCACGGCTTCATGAATCGCTTCGCTCGCCATGGGTGCCCTCAGATACCAGACGGATAGGTTTCGGGAAGATCCACTTCGTCAAACGCCCAGCGCTCCAGCGGCTCGAGCGCGGTGGTCTGGTCAATGTGGAGCACCGCGTCGAACTGCTCCGGAAGACGTGCGCGGAAGTAGTGACTCAGACGCTCGGACTCCGGACGGTAGATGACGCCAATCGCG
>JANNHC010000294.1:0-4086 GCA_031404215.1 Acidobacteriota bacterium | reverse complement strand
ACGAATGCCACGCGTAACAAAAAAGAGTGAGAAGGCCCCCGCCCCGCGCGCCAAGCGCGCGAAGCCAGCGAACGGCACGGCATCAACGCCGGTCGGCGCCAATGAAATTTCGCGCCTCGCCTACGAGATCTACGAGGCACGCGGCAGGACCGCCGGTTCGCCGCTGGAGGACTGGCTCCAGGCTGAGCAGCAGCTTTCGAATCGCGCGGAGGTGTAGCGCAAAATCACACACCACGCGTGGCGGCTTCTGCAGGCACCAGTTCAGGGCGGCCGGTACGACGCGGGTTTGTAATGCAGCCCTTCAGGGCTGCCGGCGCGACGAATTGATGCCCTCTCGCCGATAGGCGCGGGCGAGCAGCGATACCGGGTGCGCGACCTGCACCAGCGCGCCTGCGCTGTCCAATCCGCGCGCGATCTGCAGGTGGCATCCTGGATTGGCGGTGGCCAGCCAGGACGCGCCGGTTCCCACGATGTTTGCGGTCTTGCGGCCCAGGAGCAGCTCCGCCTGCTCGGGCTGTGTGATGGCGTACACCCCCGCGCTGCCGCAACACCAGCTCGACTCGGGCAACTCGACGAAGGATACCCCGGGAAGGAGCCGCAGCAGCGCGCGCGGCTGCCGCGAGATCTTTTGCCCGTGCACGAGATGGCAGGACTCGTGGTACGTCAGCGTGACGGCCTCGGCAAAGGGAGACGCCGCCGGCGGACGGCATTCGATCTCGGCGAGCCATTCCTGGACGTCACGCAGCTTACGGTCCCAGAGCCGCGCGCGATCGCGATAGCCCGTATCGTCCGAGAGTAGCGGCGCGTAGCGGCGCAGATGCGAGCCACACCCGCCGGCGTTGCTGATGATCGCGTCGTACCGATCGGGCGGAAACAGATCGATCATCCGGCGGGCGAGGATGCGTGCTCCGGCGAGATCGCCGTTGTGCGCGTGGAGTGACCCGCAACAGGGCTGCACGGGCGGGGTGTCCACCGCACAGCCGTTCGCAAGCAGCACATCGGCGGTATCGCGGTTGACGTCGGGAAAGACCAGGTCCTGGACGCAACCCGTCAGCAGCGCCACGCGGTAACGTGCCCCTGCACGCGGCTGCTCATGTGCCGCGATGAGCGCGTTCGAGAACTTCGCCGCGATTCGCGGCGTCTGCGGCTCGAGCCTCCGCAACGCCGGCGGCAGCAGCCGCACGGCCCCACTCCACCGGACCACCGCCTCGAGCCCGCTCCGCTGATAGAGGGACACGAGGCGTCCGGTTGCGCGCAGCGCGCCGGGCCGCATGAACAGGAAGCCGAGCGTCAGGGCGCGCCAGAATCGGCGCGCGATGCCACGGTGCACCTCCTGGCGCTCGATATCGCTGCGGGCCGTCTCGAAGAGTTCCGCGTAGTTCACACCCGCCGGACAGGCGGTCTGGCAGGCCAGGCAGCCAAGGCAGTAACTCATCTCCTCGGCAAACTCGTGCGTGACGTCGAGGACCCCGTCGGCCACGGCGCGCATCAGCGCGATGCGGCCGCGCGGGCTGTTGCGTTCTCGTGTTGTCTGGTCGTACGTCGGACAGGTCGGCAGGCACAAGCCGCAGTGCATGCACTGCTGCAGCACTGCATAATCCATCGTCCGGAGCGTCGCGGTGGCCATCGATCAGTCGAAGATCTTGCCGGGGTTGAGCAGGCCGCGGGGATCGAGCGTGTGCTTAATCTGCTTCATCACCTCGAAGCTGCTGTCGCCCATCTGCAGCCGGAGCCATGCTTTCTTCGCCAGGCCGACGCCGTGCTCCCCGGTAATCGTTCCGCCCAGCTCGAGGGTCTTCTTCGCGATGAGATCCAGCGCGTGGTGGACACGCGCCATCTCGACCGCGTCGCGCTCGTCGGTCAGAAATGTCGGATGCAGGTTGCCGTCGCCCATGTGGCCGAACGTTCCGACCTGCAGGTTGGCCGCCCGCGCCGTCTCCGCGATGAACGTCACCATCGCGGCGAGCTCGCTCCGCGGCACGGTGAAATCCTCGAGGATCGTCGTCGGCCTCCGCCTCGCCAGCGCCGAAAAGGCGTTCCGCCGCGCCGCCGCCAGCGCCAGCCCCTCCGCGTCGTCTTTGGCAACGCGCACGTCCCGCGCGCCGTTCGCCCGTGCAATCTGCGACATGCGTTCGGCTTCATCCGCCACGGCCGCGGGGTGCCCGTCGGTTTCCATCAGCAGCACGGCCGCGCAGTCGGTGGGCAGCCCCAGGTGTGAGTATTCCTCCACGCAGCAGGCGGTCATCTGATCGAGAAACTCGAGCGTGCAGGGAATGATGCGACCCTCGATGATTGCCGAGACCGTGTCAGCCGCGTCCTCGATGCGGTCATACAGCGCCAGCATCGTCCGGCGCGCGGGCGGGCGCGGCACGAGCTTCAACAGGATTTCGGTGATCACGCCGAGCGTGCCCTCGGAACCGATGAACAAATCCTTCATCGAGTAGCCGGCGACGTCCTTCACGCAGGCGCTTCCAAACCTGGCAATCCGGCCGTCGGGCAGCACGACCTCGAGCGCCATGACGTAGTCGCGCGTGACACCGTACTTCAAGCCCCGCAATCCGCCGGAGTTCTCGGCGACGTTTCCACCGATCGAGCTGATGCGGATCGAACCTGGATCGGGGGGATAGAACAGACCGTGCCTGGCCGCCGCCTCGTCGATCGCGAGCGTCGTCACGCCAGGTTGCGTGCGCAGCACCAGGTTTCTCGAATCGATGTCGAGGATCTTGTTCATCTGGGCCAGGCACAGCACGACACTGCCGGCACTCGGCACACTCCCCCCACTCAGACCGGTGCCGGAGCCGCGCGTCACGATCGAAAGCGACTGCGCCGCCGCAAACAACACGCACCGCGAAACCTCGTCGGTGGTGTGTGGAAACACCACCGCCGCCGGCACCTGCCTGAGGGCCGCCGTTGCGTCGAAGCTGTAGGGGATGACGTCTTCCGGACGCGTCAGCACCGATCGGGCGCCCAGGATGCTGGTCAACCCATCGGTGATCGATTGCGGCAGCGACATGTGGATGTATCCCTCTAATCCCTTATCCCTTATCCCTTATCCCTTATCCGTAATCCCTTTCCCTAATCCCTATCCCCCACGACTCGTTGCTGTTGCTCGCCCAGCCCCTCGACACCCAGCCGGACGACGTTGCCGTCACGCAGGTAGACTGGCGGCTTCTTGCCGTGGCCCACTCCTGGCGGCGTGCCGGTGGTGATGATGTCGCCTGACTGCAGGCTCATGAACTTGCTCAGATAGCTGATCAGGAAGGGGACGCCGAAGATCAGCGTATTCGTGGATCCGTCCTGGTAGCGCTGCCCATCGACCTCGAGCCAGAGATTGAGGTTGCCGCAATCCGCCACGTCATCGCCGGTTACGAGCCACGGTCCGATCGGGCCGAATGTATCGGCGCTCTTCCCCTTCACCCACTGTCCTGTCCCTTCGAGCTGATACGCACGCTCGGACACATCGTGGACGACGCAGTAACCGGCGACGTGGGACAGCGCGTCGGCTTCCGTCACGTACTTTGCCGGGGTCCCGATGACGACGCCGAGCTCGACTTCCCAGTCGGTTTTCAGCGAGCCGCGCGGCAGCTCGATGTTGTCGTTCGGCCCGACGATGCAGGAGGTCGCCTTCATGAAGACGATGGGCTCCTTCGGCACCGCCATCCCGGATTCCGCGGCGTGATCGGAGTAGTTCAGGCCGATGCAGATGAATTTGCCGACGTGGCCGACGCACGGCCCGATGCGCGGCGTCCCGTTCACACGGGGCAGGGATGCGGGGTCGAGCTTCCGCAGCCTGGCAATTGATTCCGGCAGTAACGCTGATCCTGCGATGTCTGGCACCACGCCCGTCAGGTCACGAATCGCACCGGTGGAATCAAGGAGTCCGGGTTTCTCGGCGCCAGGGGCGCCATACCGCAGTAACTTCATGGATTGGATCGGTTGTAGGCTTTGGGTTTTTGGTTTCCGGTTGGTTTTCGGTTATCTAAGTTGGCCAAACGCCGCCCTGAAGGACAGCGCGACATCCTCAGCCATGGAGCGCGGGGCTCAACACGGCCGTTCAAACATCCAGTGTCAATGCGATTCGCGCGC
>JANNHC010000293.1:0-4368 GCA_031404215.1 Acidobacteriota bacterium | reverse complement strand
ATCCACGCCCCCAGCCGCAGCTTCTTCACGGAGGAGGCGGTGCGCCATGCCTGGCACGCGCTGGAGATTTCACCCGCCTATCACGATTTGTCCAAGTCGATTCAGCCGTGTACCAGTCCGAACTGCGCGAGGACCGGTGATCTACTTCGACGCGGCGCACGTCGCCAAGTGCTACCTCAATGAGCCGGGGCGCGGCTCGAGTCCGCGACGTAGCCTATGCCGCGGACGGCCTCGCATCATGTGAGCTGGCCCGACTGGAGTTTGCATCGATCCTCAAGCGGCACGTCAGAGAGCACCACGTGACTCGCCGGGAGATGACGGCGATTTTGAAAGATTTCGAACAGGATGAGCAGAACGGCGTGTGGCAGTGGTTTGGTGTGACCTCTGAGCTGCTGGAAAAGGCCCGCAAGGCCGTCCTCGACGTTCCGACCACGGTCTTCCTCCGATCCGGTGACGCGCTGCACCTGGCCTGCGCCGAGGAGCACGGCTTTCAAGAGGTCTACACGAACGACCGCCAAATGCTGAAGGCCGCGCGGCATTTCCACCTGACTGGCGTGAACGTTCTCAGCAAGGGCGGCTGAGATACTCAACTGCAAGATTACGCCAGTCCAGAAATTCCGAGGAGCCTCATCGCGGCGCCGGCGCGACCCCCCTCAAATTATCGAACCCGTTGAGCACCACACTTAGCCGGCTCGGACCCAGGCGGATCGGTTGCGTTGCGGATCGAACCCGAATCGAAAACAGCAGCAGAGCGACGGGTCCATCCGACAAGAGTGGCAAGGTCACAGGCACACTCGTCGTGAAAGTCAACGGGCAGTGGCTCGATGTGGCGTCATCTCCGACGGTTAGTAAGTAAACGTGTTCGTTTATGCCGCCGGTTTGGAAAGTAGCCCACGCCGTCCGCGATCTCGACGTGCGATCGGACGGGTCGGGCCCCGTGCGACTGGTCGGCAACGGCGGCAAGGCTCGACCGTAATCTGAATTCCCTCACGACGTGCCGCAGGCGCGCCCGGACCCAGAGTACACGCAACAGGCAGGTCTGCCATTTCACACACCCCAGTTGGTTGACGCGCTTCAGCCCAACCGTCGGTGGTGTCCCCGACGCCACCCGTGCGCCGCCGCCACGATTGCCGCGCGTCGGCGCACGGATCCGTCTGCGTCAGTGTGCGAGGTTCTTCGCCAGGAGCGATCCCACCTTCGCGCCTGCCGACGCCCGGCGGCGATGTTCGGCGCCGACCGCCCCTTCCTTCATCAACGAGGCGGCAAACTCCATCTCGGGGCTCGTACCGGTCATGGTAATCGCCTTCTGGACCAGGACGTAGCCGTCAGCCAGGTCTGCGTCGCTGCGCAGGGCCCATTTCGCCCGCTCGGGCTTGGTCAGCATGTCCCACTTGTAGATGTGACTCGCCTGGCGATACGACTCCACCAGGTAGCCGGCGTCGAACCACGCGAGCGGATCGCGTGAGCCGCTGCCGGCCTCCGTGCGTGCCATGACCGCGGCCATCAGATCTGAGGCAACCTTCCGGTCACGCGCCGCATAGATGGTCGCGCGCCGCAAGGTTTCCATGCGCGCAAGAATCGGCGCGTCTGGCGACAGGAGGCGCACGGTATCAGCCGTGAGCCGGTGGACGTCGTACGACGGATCGGGCGTGTCCCACCCCTGCCCTTGACCCCAGGCAAGAAGCGGCGCTCCGCCGGCATCAAAGGCGCGGCAGATCAACGGAGGCCCCGCCTCTGCGACGGCTGCGACCGTGAGCAGGAGACCGAAGGCCACGAGAGTCCGGCGAATGTACTGGCGTGCGTTCGACATTGTGCAAACCTCCTATAGGGGTCAGACGGAGACCCGCCTTGAAGTGTCGCTGGCAAAGGCGCCGAATGTCAGTGAGTTGCGGTGAATGTCACGGTTACTCACCTCGCCGAGGCTCTGTCCGCCGCCCGCGCGGCGCAAGGATCTGGTCCATACTGAACCCGTGGAGCCGTCAGCCGACGAAATTCGCCTGCAACTCGACCGCCTCCTCGCAAGCGACGGGTTCGTCAACGCCGATCGGATGAGCGGGTTTCTCCGCTACACCGTCGAACGCGCGCTTGCGGGAGAGAGCGATCAGGTCAAGGAATACGTGGTTGGCGTCGCCGTCTTTGGCCGCGGCGAGCAGTACGACCCCCGCCTCGATTCCATCGTCCGCGTGGAAGCGCGACGGCTGCGAACCAAGCTGGACGAATACTACGCGGGTGACGGCCGGGACGATCCGATCATCATCCGGATGCGGCGCGGCAGCTACGCACCGACCTTCGAACGACGCGCGGCGCAGCCGCCCTTGTCCCCCGCACCCCCCGAGATTCAGCGCGCGGCCACACCAAGCGGATGGCGGCCAAAATCCGTCGCGCTCGCGGTTGCCCTTATCCTGGCGCTACCGTTAACCTTCGCCGTCTGGCGCACCGGGTTGTGGACGTCTGTGGGTCGCGCCACGCCCGTGGTCACCATTGCGGTGCTGCCGTTCGCGGAGTACTCGAACGAGGCCGCCGACGTGCTGCTTGCAGCCCGCCTGACCGACGGCGTCACGAGCGAACTGGCGCGCATCCGCACGCTCGGTGTCGTCTCGCGCACGAGCGCGCAACAGTTCACCGGCACGCGGCGGCCGCTCAGGGAGATCGCGCAGGCACTGAACGCCGACCTGATCCTGGAAGCGAGGGTGCTCAGGGACGGGCAGGGCGTGCGCGTCGAAGCACGACTCGTCGACGCGCGCCTGGATCGCAAGGTCTGGGTTAACGACTTCACCGGCACACTGATCGAGCTGCGGGATCTGGAGCGCCGCATCGCCACGGCGGTGGGTCCGGCCGCCGAGCAGTCGCGGACCCGATAGGGGACCCGGCTCATTCCATCAAACCGGGCCCTTGATTCTCGCCCAAGATCAACGCCGCCTGATTCTGCCCCAGTGCGTTGCAGCCAGTTGCAAGACGCCGATCATCTGGCGCCGCGCAGCAGGAATCGTCCACCAGCCGCTCTGTAACCTCTGATATTACCGGCCTCTTACCAGGCGGGCTGGCTGACCGCATTCCTCTGGAGAGTGACCGCGGTCTGCGCAAACAGTCTGCCCTTCACCGTCGCTCCAGTGTTCACGGCGATCATTGTCTTGGCCAGTACGACCCCCTCAAAGTGCGCGGTGGTCCCAATGGTCACCGCGCCAGCGACCTGCCAGAAGATGTTCTTGGCCCGGGCGCCGCCGGCCAGGGTCACTCGCGTCGCGCTAGCCTGGACCAGCGTTCCTGCGATCTGGAAGATCCAGACATCGTTCGGGCCGCCCGACAACGTGACATTTCTGGAAATTGAAACACCGGTACCCCATTTGTAGAGGCCGGGAGCGAGGGTCAGCCCGCCAATCTTACCGGCGGCCAGTTCAGTGAAATCTGGGGCTACTCGTCCCGCCGCGTCGTCGTAGGCGAATCCCATGTCGCCCACAGCCGCGGTCAGGGTGGTGGCGTTAGTCGCCCTGCAGGGGAGAGGCCCAGCCGCGTCGACGGTGTAGATTTTTCCGGACACTTCCCCGCACGTGAGAAGGAGAGCGGCGCCGGTGATAGGGCTCGTTCCAACATTCCCAACAATCGCGGATGGGAATACGTCGGTGATGCCAGTCTTGCTCAGAATTGTGAAATTACCGGCCGATCCGAGGTTGACAGGCGCTTGTGCCGCCGCGATGTTTGCCGTCGTTAGACAAAGAGCCGTCGCACTCAGGAGGAACGCGACCCTCTTCGTAAGATTCACGGACCCACAGTTCAAACTCATGATAAAGCTCCTTTAACCCGTTTACTCGTCGCGAGAACTTGGTGTTTTCTCGCGTCGGATTGAAGAATAAGTCCCGACGCCGATCGGGTCCATCAGCCCGAGGCTGGTGGTTCCGTCGCACGCAGGCTGAAAGATCTGTCGGTGTTTGCCTAACGCGGAGGCAAAGGCCGGAAGAGATGCCGGGAAGTAAGCTGCACAGAGCTTTCGGGAGGTGATGTGGGAGCAGGTGACACCATGCCGTCGGAAGACGAGGTCCGCGAAGCACTGCGCTCGGTGGACGATCCCGAAGTCGGCATGAGCATCGTTGACCTCGGACTCGTCTATCGCATCGACGTCTCCCCGGAACGGGTTCGCGTTGAGATGACCATGACCACGCCGGCTTGCCCTCTGGGCGTTCTGATCACCGACAACGCCCGCCGAGCCGTCGGCGCGCTGCTGCCAGAGGGCGTGGGCGTGGACATCGAGCTCGTCTGGGACCCGCCGTGGAAGCCCGACATGATGTCGAAGAGCGCAAAACACACCTTCGGCTGGCTGATCGACACGGCGGGCATCGTGACCGCCGCAGGGACGGCCGCATATGGGGGTCG
>JANNHC010000292.1:0-8026 GCA_031404215.1 Acidobacteriota bacterium | reverse complement strand
AACGTGTTTCCCGTAACAAGCGATAGCCGGCCAACGCGAGGAATTAGTTCCCAGTCCTCACGCTGTCCGCGGAAGAGCGTGAATGCACTTGGCGTGCTCTTCGCCAAAAACTGTGCGAAGTCCTGAAAGCTCTGCACCTGCCAAGCCTGGGTCTTGATTTGCGTTAGTGCCATACGAAGAGTGTTTTTCCTGAGCAGTCATTTTAGGGCAAGGCAGTCAATCCGTGCCACGCGGACGCCTCTCTGAAGGGATGCCACGCGGTCTGCCACGCGGAGACTGAAGGGCAGTGAGGCAGGGAGACGGGGAGTGACGAACCGTGTTGGTGAGGATTTCCTAAGACTTTCGCAATCCTTCGATTTGGTTGGCGCGCCCGCCGAGACTCGAACTCGGGACCCCCGGCTTAGAAGGCCGGTGCTCTATCCAACTGAGCTACGGGCGCAATGTGAGGACATCCGACTGTAAGCGATCTCGACGTCTCCAGACAGCCCTCGGCGTGTCTCGTGAGCCCTCCGGCCGGCGGTCTGCGCATCTACAGTCGAGCGAACATACCCTGCGGACACCGAGCGTCCAAGTCGTAGTAACCTGCCGGATAACACCGGGGGGACCTGACGCTCACTGCCCTGTTTCAGGCGATCTGTTCCTGTCGGCGAAGGCGATGTGCCCGGCGACAACGATCAGAAAGGAGCTTCGACATGGAGACCGCGAACGCCCGAACTGCCCACCTTCCGCTCCTGGCCGCGACGCTCATGATGTTCGCATCCGCGGTGTCCGCGGCGCCCGCGCGTGACGCGCAGGCGCCGCCCGTCAACAAGGATGCCGCCACGATCGCCGACTTCATGAAGCGCGTCGATGCCTACGTCACGCTTCACAAGAAAGTCGACGGCTCGCTTCAGGAACCGGCGCGGGACGGCAGGCCGGAGTCATTCCTCGAACACGAACGCGCCTTCGCGAAGCTGATGCAGAAGGAACGCCCCTACGCGAAGCAGGGAGACCTTCTGACCAAGCCAATGCGCAACATCGTGCGACGTCTGCTGGCCGGCGTCTTTCGAGGCCCGGACGGCCGGCAGATCAAGAAGTCCATTCTTGACGAATACACGGGTAGCGTCCGTCTCCAGGCGAACACGCAATACCCCGAGGGGGCCCCGTTCTCGTCGGTGCCTCCGCAAATCCTGCAGAGACTCCCGAAGCTGCCAGAGGGCCTCGAATACCGCTTCGTCGGCCCGCGACTCATCCTGCTCGACGCGCACGCACGCCTGATCGTCGATTTCGTGGAGAGAGTGTTTCCCTAGTGGGCCGTGGTTGTCTTGCTCTCAACGGCCGCCCGAACTCAATTCACCACGAAGCAATAGAGCAGGCCGGCGCCGCCGGTGCTCACCAGGTTGGCCTGGCTGCAGCCCCGCGAGGCGTGGGCGGCATTCCACGACGTGTTGCCGCCGCCGGTCCGGTCGAAATGCCCGACCTGCGCAGCGCCCGTGCCGTTGCTCGTCCAGTTCGAGCACGTGTGGTCGGCGCCGTCCGTGTACGCGCGTCCATCGAGCTGCGAGCCCGTCAGGATGTCGTGCTGGTTCGGCGTCGCCCCGGCGCCCGAGATCGCCTCGCCCTTTTCAGACAGCGCAGTCGTCCGCGAGAGGTTGTTGCCAAGGCGCGCGGCATCGAGTGTGTCGCCGTGGAGATCCGCCGCGTTCTGCGCAATTCGTCCGCCGCGCGCGTTGTGCCAGGGTCCCTGGCCGATCCGGTCTCGCGCGTTGACCGCCGCCTGGCCGCCCGACGCGTTCGCGCTCAGGTAGGCATGCCACGTGCGCGTTCCGGCGCCTGCGGCCGCCGCCAGCGTTTGGCAGTGCGCGTCCGCGCCCGCGAGCCCGCCGAGGTTTGCCCCGTCCCCTTTGCCAACGCTCGTGACGAAGAACGACATCGGCGGCGCCGGCGTCGCGGGCGGCTGACCCGCAGGTTGCGGCGCCGGCGGCTGCTGCGCGAATGTCAGGCCCGACACCGCCAGCCCCGCCAGCATTACCGCTCGAAAGACACGACTCTTTGCATCCATATAGTCCCCCGGCCAGATTCTACCTAAAAACCCCCGGCTGGAGGCCGGAGGGACGCCAGGATCTCACACGCGGCTCCGCTTCCATGCGCCGCGCCTGAACAGCACCGCGCTGATGATGGCGAGCGTGGAATAGGCGATGGTCAGGGCGATGAAAACCCCGCGCGCACCGAGACTGGCGCGCGACGACAGCCACCACGCCAGCGGAATCTCCCACAACCAGAAGACGAACAGGTTGATGACCGTTGGCGTCCAGGTGTCGCCGGCGCCGTTGAACGCCTGGGTCAACACCATGCCGTATGCGTAAAACACAAAGCCGAGACTGACAATGCGGAGGCACGAAATGGCGAACGGCCGGACGGCCGGATCGTCGGTGAACAGTCCGGCGATTCCTCCAGCGCCCACGAAAAACACCAGACCGACGACCCCCAGAAAGACCACGTTGTAGAGAGCCGCCGTCCAGACCGCCTGCTCCGCGCGGTCCGGACGTCCCGCGCCCAGGTTCTGACCGACCATGGTCGCCGCCGCGTTGCTCACGCCAAAGGCCGGAAGGAGCGCGAAGATGATGACACGCATCCCGATCGTGTAGCCGGCGATCGCCGGGCTGCCAAACACCGAGAGAATCCGCACGAGGCCGATGTAGCTGGCCGTGCCGATCAGGATCTGGAAGGTGCCGGATCCAGAGAGGCGGATCACCTGCCGCATCAGCGAGAGATCGAGGCGGAGATGCCGCGCGTGCAACTGGACGCGCCCATGGCCCCGCCATAACACGATCAGCTGGTACAGGACCGCGGCGCCACGGCCGATGTTGGTGGCAACGGCCGCTCCCGTCACGCCCAGCTGGGGAAACGGGCCAAGACCGAAGATGAAGCACGGGCCGAGCACGATGTTCAGGAGGTTGCCGAACCAGAGGACACGCATCGCAATCGCCGCGTCCCCCGAACCGCGGAAGACCGCGTTCAGCATGAAGAGGAGCAGCACCGTGACGTTGCCGCCGAGCATCACCGTTGTGAAGCCCTGGCCCGATTCCACCACCGCGTCGGGCGCGCCCATGAGGCGAAGCAACTCGCCGGCCCGGGGCGCCGCGAAGACGGCGATCGCGAGCGCGACGGCGAGGCCGAGGAGAATCGATTGCCCGGCGGCGCGTGCGGCGCCATCGGGATCCTGCTCGCCGGTGCGCCGCGCGACGAGCGCGGTGGCCCCGATCGACAGTCCCATCGCCGCGGTGTAGATGATCGTCAGCATCGACTCGGTCAGGCCCACCGTGGCCACCGCGTCGGCGCCCAGATGCGCCACCCAGAACACATCGGCGACGGCGAAGATCGACTCCATCGCCATTTCCATCACCATCGGGACGGCGAGCATGATCACCGCCCGGCCGACAGGGGCGGTCGTGTAGTCGAGGCTGGAACCCCGAAGCGCTTCCCGGATGGTGGCGAAGATCCCCGGCGGAGGAGCCGCGGGGGGGTTCGGTTGAGTGGAGGACGAAAATGACATGAGCGCGCGAGGCCACTCTATCAAAAGGTGGCGACATGATTGTCTGGCACTCGTCCGGGTGCCCTGTCGATGGCATAATCCTGATCCCGGGGGCGTCCGTCGGCTTCAACACTCATTCCATTGAGGGCATTTCGATGTTCAAGTCTTCTCGCCTGACGCAGTTCGCCGCCGGTGCCGCCGCCGCCGGATTCGCGGCCGTGACGATCCTTGCGCAGCAACTGCCGTATCCGGTGACGCGAAAAACCGATCACCTGGACACCTATCACGGGACCACCGTGCCTGATGCCTATCGGTGGCTCGAGGACGACAACTCGCCGGAGACCGCCACCTGGATTGCGGCGCAGAACAAGGTGACCTTCCCGTACCTGGAGCGGATTCCCTACCGCAAGCATTTCCAGGAACGCGTGGAGCAGCTGAACAACTACGCGAAGTACTCGGCCCCCTCGCATAAGGGGCCGTATTTCTTCTTCAGCAAGAATGATGGCCTACAGAATCAGAGCGTGCTCTACATCCAGAAGGGGTTCACCGGCACACCTGAAGTCCTGATCGACCCGAATTCGTGGTCGGCCGACGGCACGATGCGCCTCGCCGCCTTTGCGCCGTCGAAGGACGCGAAGTACGCCGTCTACGGCATTTCGCGAAGCGGGTCCGACTGGCAGGAATTTCACGTCATGGAACTGGCGACGAAGAAGACGCTCGGCGACAAGATCGAATGGGTCAAGGTCTCGCGCGTCGCGTGGCATGGGGACGGCTTCTTCTACAGCCGGTATCCCGCCCCCGCCGAGGGAAAGGAAAAGGCCTCGATCAACGAAAACCACCAGGTGTACTTCCACCGCCTCGGCACTCCGCAGTCCGAAGATGCGCGCGTGTACGAAGACCGCGACAACGCGCAGCGCTTCCACATCCTCGACACGACGGAGGACGAGCGGTTCGCCGTGCTGTCAATTTCGGAGCGCGGCAAGGGCAAGGACGGCAACGCGCTGTTCGTGCGCGACCTGTCGAAAGGGGAGCGCGAGTTCACGCCCGTGGTTCCGGCAATCAGCGACGAAAGCTACTCTGTCGTCGACAACATCGGCTACAAGCTCCTGGTCCAGACCAATCGCAGTGCGCCCAACTGGCGCGTGGTCCTCATCGATCCGAAGCAGCCCGCGGAAGCTCACTGGACGACGGTGCTGCCGGAGCGCGCTGAACCGATCGACGGCGTCAGTATGGCGGGCGGCAAGCTGTTCGCGACTTACCTGAAGGACGTCGCGACCCGGGCCTACGTGTACAGCCTCGACGGCACGCTGGAGAACGAGATTGCGCTGCCAGGTCCGGGCGCGGCCGGTGGATTCGGCGGCCAGCGCGACGACACGTTCGTGTTCTACGGGTTCAACTCGTTGAACATTCCACCCGCGATCTACCGGTACGACATCCCGACGCGCAAGAGCTCGGTGTTCCGCCAGGCGAAGATTCCCGGCTTCAACCCGGCCGCGTTCGAAACCAGGCAGGTGTTCTACCCCAGCAAAGACGGCACTCGCATCCCGATGTTTCTCGTCCACCGCAAGGGTCTCAAGCTCGATGGCAACAACCCGACGCTCCTCTACGCCTACGGCGGCTTCAACGTCGTCCAGTCGCCGACGTTCAGCGCGGCGCGGCTTGCGCTGCTCGAGCAGGGCTTCGTCTATGCATCCGCCAACCTGCGCGGCGGCGGCGAATATGGCGAGACGTGGCACCAGCAGGGGATGAAGCTGAAGAAGCAGAACGTCTTCGACGATTTCATCGCGGCAGGCGAATGGCTCATCACCAACAAGTACACCTCGTCTGCCAGGCTGGCGGTGCAGGGCGGATCGAACGGAGGACTCCTGGTCGGCGCGGTGATCAACCAGCGGCCGGACCTGTTCCGGGTGGCGATCCCGCAGGTGGGCGTCATGGACATGCTCCGGTTCCACAAATTCACGATCGGCTGGAACTGGATCGCGGACTACGGGTCAAGCGACAACGCCGACGAGTTCAAGGCGCTCTACGCCTATTCACCGCTGCACAACATCAAGGCAGGCGCGAAGTACCCGGCCACGCTCATCACGACGGCGGATCACGACGATCGTGTCGTCCCGGCCCATTCGTTCAAGTACGCGGCGACGTTGCAGGAGCGGGCAAGCCGCGAGAACCCTGTACTGATCCGGATCGACACGAAGTCTGGCCACGGCGCGAGCAACCTCAAAAAGCAGCTCGAGACGACGGCGGACATTTACGCGTTCATCGTTTACAACATGGGTCTGACGCCGAATCGGATGGGGACTCACTGATAGGTTCTACGGGGTTCTACAGAGTTCTACAGAGTTCTGCAGCGTTCAGCCGCGGTTCTACGGGGTTCTACAGAGCAGGGCTGAAGCCCTGCCCTACGAGAGACGCAGCGCTGCAGGGCCTGAGCCGGAGTGATGTCATGGCGTTCTGGATTCTGATTTCCACGATTGACTACAAATAACGGCACGGTCGTTCTCGTCACGGAAACCGAATTTCGGAGGGCCGAGGATGTGTTCCGATCGGCGCCAGGGCTTCGGTGTATTGCCGTGGCGGGTGAGGAATCGGCGCTCGCGCGGGCGATTGCCGAACATGCGGCGCGGTATGTCGTGGTCGGCTCGGTGCGATACGAGTCGGCGCTGTACAACGCGTTGCCGCGTGGAGGGGTCATCGCCCGTTTCGGAGTCGGTCACGACGGGATCGATAAGGAGAAGGCGTCGGCGGCAGGCCTGCTCTGTACGAATACACCGGGCGTGCTGGACGAATCGGTGGCGGAGCTTGCGATCCTGTTGATGCTGGCGGCCGCGCGTCATTTTCCGAAACTCACGGCCGAGATGCGCCAGGGCACCTGGGCGCTGGGGGGACCCGGCGTCGAGCTTCGCGGCAAGACGCTCGCGATCATAGGAAGCGGTCGGATTGGCCAGGCCACGGCACGGATCGCGTCACGCGGGTTCGGCATGCGCGCGATAGGGTGCGGCCGGAGCCACCCGGCACGCATCGACGACGGCAATTATGAATCGGTGACGACCGACTTTTCCGAAGCCGTCCGCGATGCCGACTTCGTCAGTCTTCACATCAACGCCGAGGCCGCGAATCACCGTTACCTGAACCGGGACCGCCTGGCGATGATTCCGGCCCGCGCGTGGCTGATCAATACCGCACGGGGCACCGTGGTAGACGAACCGGCCCTGTACGACGCCCTCGCGGATTCGCGCCTTGCGGGCACGGCGCTGGACGTCTTCGATCGCGAGCCGTATGTGCCCGCTGACTCTTCGCGCGATCTGCGCAACCTGCCCAACGTCATCCTCACCCCACACGTCGGGAGCCACACTCGTGAAGCCAATCGCCTGATGGCCACGCGCGCGCTGCAGAACGTCGCGCGCGCCGAGGCGCGGGACTTCGCCGGGATGGATCTGCTGAATCCCGCCGCGCTCGGTTCGGAGCGACCTCCGCTCTAAACGATCCTAGAACTTTTCGATGACCGGGACGCCGCCTTCGACGAGCTGCTTGAACTGCAGCAGGTCCTCGCGGATCTCCGATGCCGGGTCGGTCCCCATCAGCTTTGCCACCGCCGCGCCGAGTTTGCCTCCGGGAGGGCTGTACTGCAGGCGGACACGCACGTGGGTGCCTGAACCGGTCTCGTCGAAGTGGACCGAGCCGGCACTGACGACATCGGAGTCTTCGATTGAGCGCCAGCCGATGACCTGGTTGGGGACTTGGTTGATGATTTCGGCGTTCCACTCGACGACTGTGCCGGCCGGGCCCTTGGCGCGCCAGCGCGACAGCGTATCGGTCACACGCTCGACGGATTCGAGGTGGCGCATGAAGCGGGGAAGGTTCTCGAGGTTGCGCCAGAAGCGATAGAGCAGCTCGATCGGTTGATTGATCGTGACGCTTTCTTCCACAACGACTCCGGCGCCGCCGCCAAGCGCGCGCCGCGTGTCCTCGCCGGTGCCCGCCGTGTTGATGCCCAGCATCTCGTACGTGAGGCAGTGGCCAGACAGCCCGCGCCTGGCCAGCACGACGCCGAGGCCGGCTACCGCCCATCCGTAGCCACGCCGCCGCGTCAGCCCGTAGGCCGCGAGCCCGAGCCCGGCCGCCACTGAGCACCATCGTTCCGCCTCGCTGATATTCCGCCCCTCGCGCACGTGCGCGTCCTGTATATCACCAGGAAATTCCATGTCCATGTAGCTCATCGTTCGCTCCTCACATGCGCAGCGGTACCTGAAGCCCAGAGCCCCGAGCATCGCGAGCCCCAAGGCTCCGAAAGCCAAAAGCCTAGATCGTGGGCGTCCACGACGGCGAATCGCTTGCGGGAAACGACTCCTCGGATGCGCCCGCCACGATGTCCTTCGGCCTCCAGCCGGAGTCCTTGAGCTGCTGATCGACCCATCCTCGCGCGACCATCATGTCTCGACGCCCCATGAAGGCCCGCACACCGAGCGCGGTGCCGGCGGTGGCGAGCAGCGCGCCGGCGAGTCCGCCGCG
>JANNHC010000291.1:0-5773 GCA_031404215.1 Acidobacteriota bacterium | reverse complement strand
GATCGTCCGCTTCAGGCGGTCCTTCGGTCTGAATGCGGACGTTACCTGGTAAGACGAAGCGGGGAAAAGAGGAGTCTGGGTGTGTGGGTTTCCCGAGGGCGATAGCTAGTAAAGGTCCCGCCAGGTAAAAAAAAGAACCGTGCAGAGGGCCTGCCCCATTCCAAACACGACCGCCCACACCGGCACGGCGCGCGGCGGAACCAGCGCGGCCATGGCCAGAAACAGAGGAAACATCGTCGCGCTGAGCCGCCCCATCGAGAGGAGACCGCCCGCAAAAAGCGGAGGCACGAGGCTGGCGATCACAAAGAGCCCCCATGCGGGACCGAGCCTGCGAAACACCGGATAGATGAGCACGATCCCGAACAACAACCCGAGGGCATTCAGCGTCGTCGCCGGATTGTGCATGACGAGCTGCAGCACTGGCTCATCACCCAGCCTCTCCAACCCCGCCATCGCCGACCCGACCCCCCGATAGGTTCGCCCCCACGCCTCGTGACTGCGCGCCCACGCGAACCACACCCCCGTCAGCCGATACAAATAGGCCGTAAACAACAGCATCCCGATTCCTGGCATCGCCGCCGTCACCACCCGCACGCTCACATCCCTGGCCCACATGGCACCCCGGGTACTCATGGCGCCCGTGGCACCCGAATACACCTGCTGCGCCCCGAGCACTGCCAGCGGAATGCTGACAATGCACCCATTGGGGCGACTGAGCCCGGCGAGAAGTCCCCAGGCACAGGCCGCCAGCCAGTCGCGGCGCATGAAGTGATAACAGGCGCCGGCCGCCGCAAGGAGAAACAGCGATTCGGTATACGGCGCGTTGTAGAAGACCGCGAAGGGATAGGCGGCAAGAAGCAACGTGGCGTGTGCGGCGCGACCGGGACCAAGGAGATCGGACGCGAGGCGCGCCACGTACCAGAGCGCCCAAACGAACGCGGCCAATGAGATGGCCACGCCGGCCCACAACGCGCGCAGCATCCGCCGTTCCCGCGGGGCCGTGCGATCGTACATGCCGAACACCGCCCCGGCCGGGCGCATCAGCATCGGCATCGCCGGAAAGAAGGCGATGTTCCGCTGGCGCTGAAACGAGTGATCCCAGGTGTAGCCGTCGAGAGCGATGTCGCCGTACCAACCGGCGTCGTATCGCGCGGGCAGGTTCGCCAGCGGATCGCGCGACAACACGAGCCCGGGCGCCGTCAGCCCGATCGTGACGACGGCGGTCAAGCCGACGACGAATACGGCGGGACGCGTGAAGAGGAAAGCGCGAAGCGCGGCGGCGATGTCAGGCCGCGCCGTAATCGAACCGTGCATCTGCCTCAGGCGCCAGACGACGCTCGGTTTGGGCCAGAGAAGATGCCGGACAACCTGTACGCTGCCGGCTGCGTAGAGGATCATCAAGGGCGCAGAGGATGGCAGGATGAGGTCGGCCAGCGCCAGTCGCGGGCCCGCGAATGCGCACCACGCCGCGAGGGCCAGCAGGATCGCAGTTGTGAGATCGGCTATGTGCGCACCTGTTGAGTGCGGCGTCGACGATAACGATGAATCAGTAACGCGTGGACGAGACATGAGTGGAGGAGGCAGCAGAGTATAGCCGGGGCCGTGTGCGCGTCACTTGCGCAGCTCGTACAGCGACGACGGCGCCCCGTACCAGTCCGTGCGGGCGATGCGCCGCAGGCGTCGCGTCGTATCGAGCCGGCGCACCGTGTCGGCACAGACATCAGGCTCCCAGAGGCCGCAATGCATCGTCACGTGCGTGACCCCCGTGCCGGCCAGGTAGTCGAGGGACGGCGCGTCGGGAAACCCAGACGTCGCTTTGAGCAGGGTATCGTAGGACCGTGGACGGAAACCGCTATAGCCGTTGACCATCGGCGTCCAGTGCCAGATGGAAAAATACATGTAGGGCAGGTTTTCGGCGAACTGTTCGGGTCGGGCGTGCACCGGAAATTCAAACAACACCGCGCCGGTCTTCGGGAGCGACGCGTAAATGCCCGGCGAGGACTTCCACATGGGCAGGCGGTCGTATCGCGGCCATGCGTCGGCCATCAGGGCCATCGTTGCCAGCGCGAGCCAGGCGCCCCGCGCGCGCTGACCGCTGGCGCGCGCGATCAGGCGTGCGGTCCCGATGCCGGCGAGTGCCGCAATCGACAGCCCGACCAGCATCCCGAACCGGGCGGGCACGCGGACGGATTGAAACGGAAACGCAAACTTGTACAGCAGGGGGTACAACAGGCCGTTCAGTCCGAGAGAGCCGTCGAATGCCACGAGGCCCGCCGCGAGAAACGCCCCGCGGGCCGCTCCTACCGGCGGCCACGCGCCGGCGGTCGCGAGCGCCAGCGGCACAACACCGGGGAACAGCGCCCGCTCAGCATGGACGACGCGCGGAAGAAATGCCCGATACGTCGGGTTCCCGACGCCCGGCCGAAGGTAATCGGACGGCGTGGCGCTGAACTCGGTGACGCTCGCCGCGTCGCGGACGCCACGCGCGGAGGCTGACGCGGAATAGACGTGCGCGAGCGGCCACACCAACACGGCCGCGAGGCACGCGCCGGCAAGGGCGTACCCCACGTGACGCCGGGGTGTTCCCCACGCGACGGCAAGCACGGCTCCGAACGCCGCCGCGTACAGCGCAAGGAACAGCCCGTAGTACATCGACGAATACCACTGCGCAGTGAGCGCCGCCGCCAGTACGATCGCATACCGCCTCTCTCCTGCCCGCATCAGGCGGTGCACCGCGAGCAGCACAATCGGCATCCACATCGTCATCTGAAGCTCGAGGTGGCTGAGATGGCTGATGCGGAACGGAGAAACGGTAAAGGTAACCGCCGCAATCCATGCGCCGGCGCGGCCCCATCCGAGATCGCGCACCAGCACGTACGTCGAAAAGCCGGAGAGGACGAACGCCCCTGCCAATACCAGGTTGTAGGCGACCACCGGGTGCACCCCCGCCAGGGCCAGCGGCGCCGCCGCGATCGCCGGAAGAATCATGGCATCCGAGTACGTCAGCGTCGCAGCGAGCGGATAAAAAATGTTCGCGTCGAAAAGATTCCGGGGATTCGTCAGAAGCTGGTGCTGCACCCACGCGATGCGCCACATTGAAAACAGCGGGTCTCCGCGGTCGGGGACCGCGTAGAGATTGCCGGCCTGGTCATGCAGCACGATCATGGTGACCGCGACAATGCCGAGCAACACGGCCACGGCCTCGTTGCGCTTGCTTAGCATGACGAATCGCGAGCCGCGACTCCCCGGGTCCCGGCAAGCGCTCCCTCTTCGACCCGGATCCGCTTGACGATCAACACCCCGAAGACGATGACCGACACCGAACCCGCGATCGGCGCCTGCGCCATCAGCGCCATCCCCGCGATTTCGCCGACGACGCCGAGATAATTCGGGTGGTTCATGAAGCGGTACGGCCCGGTGGTGACGCGCGAGGAGTCGGGCGGTACGAGCACGCGGAACGTCCAACGCGATCCGAGCGTGGCGATTGCCCAGTATTTGATGGCCTTGGCCAAACCAAAAAGAGCGAGTCCCGCCAGGAACACAACGTGGGCCTGCGCTCCCCGTGCCCAGGCCTCCAAACCCATTCCGAGAAACGCCAGCGGATAGGCCCACTGCATCAGCGGGAAGACGTCATTTCCCGGCTCCACGGCGCCGGCCGCGCGCAGCGCACGATCGTGCCGGGCCGCCAGCCGCGCCTCGAAGGCCATCGGCACGAATGCGCAGGCGAGGAGAACGAGCGTGAACATCAGGCTGCGTGGACATCCCCGGCGTATCGGATGGCGTGCTGGAGGAGGCGCGGGAGCACCGCGGCGCCGTATCCCGCGACACGCACGGAGCCGGGATGGGCCACGAGCCAGCGCATCGTGCGGTTGAATCGCCACTTGGCGGAAAACTCGCGCGTTCTGGCCGCATGAAGACGCGTGTGGGCGGAGGCACGGCCATGCTCGAGCGAATGCAGCGCTTCGTGCGCGGCCAGTTCCGCCCCGCGAAGCGCGAAGCGCAGGCCGTCGCCGGTCATCGGATCGATGAAACCGGCCGCGTCGCCCGCCAGCAGCAACCCGGGCATCCCTGCCGCGTCGCAGTCCACGGCCAGCGGTCCCAGACAGATCGGTTCGGTGATCATCCGCGCATCGGCGAAGCGGGCGCGAAGCTCCGGATCGCTCCGCAGGGCGGTCGTCAGCAGATCCGCCGGCGATCGGCCGCGGGGGTTCGGGGTCACAAGACAGGCGTTCGTCACATGCCCCGGCAACGGCGCGACGCCCAGGTAGTGCCCGGCCCTCACGTGCATCTCGCCGAATGCGGTCATTCCGGCGACGTTCTCGAAGTAGCCGCCGATCGCCCACCGCCTCGGACGCGAAGCCGATCGCGACAATCCGAGCGCGCGTGCCACCCGCGACTGGCGTCCGTCCGCCCCGATCACGATCCGGGCGGTGATGCGTCGTGGGGCGCCGCCGCTTCCCCTAATCACCAGCCCCGTCACCTCGGGTTCATGGCCAGACGAGTCAACCAGCGGCGCCTGCACGAGCACGCCCTGCTCGACCCGCGCGCCCGCTCCAGCGGCCGCCATCACCAGCGCCGCGTCGAGCTCGCGACGTCCGATGGCCCGGCCGCAGACCCCCTCGTACCGTCCCTCCACTCGCACGCCATCCTCGCTGGTGACGAGCATGCCTTCGAGCGGCAGCGACCCTCCCGTTGCGCCATCGAGGCCCAGCCGTGCGAGGACCGCGAGCGCGCCAGGATTGAGCGTATCGCCGCACAGTTTGGCACGCGGAAACCGCGCGCGATCGAGGACGAGGACCCGCGCGCCCGCGCGCGCCAGCACCGTTGCGGCAATCGCGCCCGCCGGCCCAGCGCCCGCGATCAGTACGTCGAGCATCTCAATTCCCGGGGTTGAGTTGACGGAGATACCGGAGAAGCTTCACTTACCGCTATCCCTTCGAGATCACGATCGCACTGTTCTTCGACCCGAATCCGAGGCAGTTGCAGAGCGCGGCTTGCGGATCGGCCGCGCGGCCGCGATTCGGGACGAAATCGAGGTCGCAGTCCGGATCGGGATGCACCTGGTTGATCGTTGGGGGCAGGAAGCCGTCTTGAAGTGCGAGCGCTGCCGTCACGATCCCGGCCGCGCCGCTCGCCCCCTGCGGGTGGCCGATCATGGATTTGGTGGACGACCCAGGCACGCGATCGGCCAGCGGACCAAACAGGCGCCGCACGCACCGGGACTCGACCGTGTCGTTCAGCACGGTGGACGTTCCGTGAAAATTCACGTACCCGATTTCTTCAATTGGGCGCCCGGATCGATCGATCGCCATCTGCATCGCGCGAACGATTTGCTCCCCGTCCGGATCCATCTGCACCCGGTGATACGCGTCGCACGTCGAGCCGTAGCCGTCCACGGTCGCATACACATGGGCGCCGCGCGCCCGCGCGCGGTCCTCCCGCTCGAGGACGACCATCCAGGCCCCTTCGCCGAGGACGAACCCGTCGCGGCCGCCATCGAACGGGCGCGACGCTTCCCCCGGCCTGTCATTGTGCGCGGTCGAAACGGCGCGCATCTTTGAAAACCCGAAGATCATGCCGGGCGTGACGCACGCATCCGCTCCGCCGGAGAGGATCACATCCGCGTCGCCCGCTCGAATCAGCGCGGCGGCATACGAGATGGCGTCCGTGGAGCTGGTGCACCCCGTCGACACGACGTGGCTGATGCCGTGCAGCTCGAGCGCGATCGAGATCTCGCTCGATATCATGCCGACGATCGACACGGGAATCGCAT
>JANNHC010000290.1:0-2247 GCA_031404215.1 Acidobacteriota bacterium | reverse complement strand
CGAGCGCCGCTGAGCCATCAGAGCACGCGGTAGATTCGCACCGACCCGTTCGCGAAGACCCGCTCGAAAAACTCCGGATGCCGGTCGAACTTCTGCGTCCCCGAGGGATACGCCGCGAGATCGTCCTGGTCCACGTAGATGTAATCGAGCCGGAGCCGCCGCGCGCGCGCAAACGCGTCCTTCGCGTCGTCGGTTTCGAAAATCCGCTGGACGATTGCGGAGCGCTCCGTGTACTCCGGTATCGGCAGGAGCGAAATTGGATTGCCTGCCGCCATGCGGCGTCCCGCGAACGACGGGATCAACGTCCAATGCTCCCGGCCTCGGACGTTCGGCTCCATCTGTACGATCGTGTCGAGCGCGGTATTGTGCCGAATCCACGCGAACGCCTGCTCCTGATCCGGCGTCGTCCAGATCGTCCAGCGGAATCCTGGTCCGGGCCGGCGATTCCAGATGTCCTGCGCATTGAAGGTGTCGATCAGAGTCGTCGGAAGACCTGTCAAGAGGATCAGGACCGCCAGGCCCGCTCGCAATGAGGGCGTCAGGAGCTCGAAGGTCCGCGCCAGCAGCACCGGTATCGAGACGAGCAGAATCTGTCCTGCCCGGAACCCGACCCAGGAGGCTTCTGAGATCCGGACGAAGTAGAGCAGGAACAGCCCGAGCAGGATGCCGGACGTTCCGACGACGACCGCGCGCCGCGTCGTCTCGCGGTGACGGGACACTAGGACGCCCGGGATGGCGGGGAGCAGCACAGGTCCGAGCGACAGCATCAGCGTGATGATTGGATGGCTGCGCGCAAAACCAGAAAACCCCACTTCGGCCACCGATCCGGCGCCGTCCATGACATGGCTGACCGAGGCCCAGGCCACGGCAGCGACAACGAACACTGCAGCCAGCGAGTGACGGGCGATCAGCCTGATGCCGCCGGGCCTGCGACTGCCATCGACGATGATGCAGATGCCGTAGATCAGCGAGCAGATGGCGCCCAGAAGCGGATTCATCGTCGTCGCCAGCCCGAGCGCAAGGCCTGCGCCCGCGATCGCGGCAGGCCGGGCTGTTGCGCCGGCAAGTACCGCGATAATCAGGCCGACGAGGCCGAGCGCGATCGACGTGGTGTGCTGCGGGGTATACCACAACGATCGGGGGATGTTGTCGATGCGCAGTCCGCCGAACGACCAGTTGCTGATCGCATCGATGTTCGTGTCCTGCAGGACGGTCCACGGACGCCCGCGCGCCAGGACCTCGCCAATCGCGTAGAGCCCTTCGGCGCTCGCGGCAAGCACGACGACGACCACCGACAAGGCCGCGGAGCCGGGCGCGCTGACCCCGCACCGCACGAGCAGGAACAGCGCTCCCAGCATCAGGAGCCCCGCCAGCATGGCGTTGGTCTTCAAACAGCGCTGCACGTCCTGCAGCTGCGGCAGGAAATCCGGAGCCTCGCGGGCTACCGTGGCGGGCAGCAGGAAATAGGTCCAGTAGTAGTTCATCGCACGCGGCGCGAGGTACGGATTTCTCGGCGGCGACGAGTACTTGCCCAGTTCCGAGGCCAGCGCGGCGTGCCAGAGAAAGTCCGCCGTGAAGTACGCGCGATAGTACTTGTTGCCCTGAGCGTCCTCGCGGCCGAGATTCCGGTAGGTGATCCCCATCAGAACTGGCGCGAGGAGCAGCACCAGAAAGAGGGCGCGGAAGTCTGACGCCGTCCAGGCTGGCGCGTCGATACAGCCGGTTCGCGGGTCGGGGCCGATCGCGCGCGCCAATGTGACGGTGCCGGCCAGAACGACAGCCCAGGCGGCGAAAAACGCGGAAGGGCCTGCCAGTCCGGCCGTGATGACCGACCACAGCGCCAGCTGGGTCAGGCCATACCCGACCAGCGCGCCGGCGATCCACGCCGCCGGATGGCGTCGCCCGAAGACCGCGAATCCCAGAGGGATACCTGGCGCGGCCGCTGCAAAAAACACCAGGGCGTAGAGGAGGGCCCCGGCGCCACCCGCGAGCCACAGGCCGGCGGCCACAGCCAGCGTGAGGAGCGCTCCGGCAGCCCTCACGAGACAGGCGCCTCAGGTTGTCGCGGCGAACCAAAGGCGTAGAGCAATCCCCCAGGCAGATTCCCGACGATGCCGAGCGCGATGAACAGCACCGAGAGCGCGAACACCGGTGCGGCGGGTACGCCGATCGGGACAAACAGGCGGTCGAATGCGAACTGCGCCGTACCGAGTCCGTTGATCGTGATAGGCAGCTGCATGACGATCA
>JANNHC010000289.1:0-5582 GCA_031404215.1 Acidobacteriota bacterium | reverse complement strand
ATCAAACAGAAATATGGTAATAAAATTTCATGGGCCGATTTAATGATTTTAGCTGGTAAAGGTAAGTTTGCGTTCCAGATCCATCGAGTGGGAAAGACGCTTGGCGTCGGCGATGGTGATTTTGTCATCCTGGAAGAGTTGGACCAGGTGCTGATCGAGGGTCTGCATCTGATACTGGGTCTGGCCGAGTTCGTTCAGGGAGTCGAGCGTGGAGCGTTCACGCTTGCGCCGGATCATCTCGGCGACCACTCCGGCCTGCATCGTCATGGGGTAGCAGGCCTCGTATTGACGTTCCCGCTCGTCGTTCTGAAGCGTATGGCGTTCACCCCAGGGCCAGATGTTGCGCAGGCCGTCGGCCAGGACTTGGGTCTTGCGCGCGAGTAACACGTCGGAGGCGGACATTCTGGGCGTCATGACCCCGACGAGGTCGTCTGGTCCGAGCACGCGATCGATCATCCGGATCAACGGCTCGCGGGCGTGCCAGGAACCCTCAACGGACACGTGCGGGGTATCGAGAAACAGCACGAACACGCGATTCTTCGGGTTTGCGACAAGCTGACGCGACGCCTCGATGGTGTTGGGCTCCGAACGCTGCGCCTCGGGACCGGCAGGCGTAATGACGACGTGTTCGAACGACTGGATGGACTGCGGCTTGCCGTCTTCGAGAATTTCGAAATCCTCGGCGGTCAAGTCCAGAACCGGCTGCCCGTTTCGCGTCGGGTAGGCGTCCACGCGCACGAAATTGGCTTCGGTCCGGAACGTCGGAGGCCGCTGCTCCTGCGGTGGCGGCGGTGGTGCCGTGGCTCCCGATTGCGCAATCATCCCGGCGGCACTCACGACGGCAAGCGCGAACGACGCGAGAATGCAGTGGCGCACGTGTGGAATCCTTTCTCCGGCTGGCGCGGCTGGCGCCCTGAGTTTACGCCATCCGCTGACTGGCGTCATGCATCCTCTCGCATCATCCTCTCGCATCACTCGCGTCTAAGAAATGGCCGGCTCCAAGGTCGCGGGCTCCGATTCAGCTATCGTTGAGCGCACCACGCCATGCGATCTCGATTTCTTGCTCTATGCGCTGGCGTCTCAATCGTGTCCGCCGGGGTCCCCGCGCAAAACATGGCTGGCACCTATGAGCGGCCCGCGGTTGCGATCGTTGGGTTGCCGGACGGCGGGATTCAGCCTCAGGCCGTCGTGGACGCGGCTGGCGTCGGTCCACCCGCGATCCGTGCGATGATCGAGCTATGAGGTTCAGCAGACGCCATATCGTGTGCCTGGCCGCAGTCCTCGCGCTCGCCGCTGCATGCCGCACCTCAGCCGGTTCTGCTGCACAGCGGCCGACGCTCGCTCCCTACATTCCCACGCCGCAGGACGTGGTCGATCGGATGCTGGCGGTCGCGCAAGTCACCAACCGCGACGTGGTGTACGACCTGGGCAGCGGCGACGGCCGGATCGTGATCACGGCGGCAAAAACATACGGCGCCCGCGGCGTGGGCATCGACATCGACGCGGAGCGGATCACCGAGTCCCGGCGCAACGCGCGTGCCGCGGGGGTGACGGCGCTCGTCGAGTTCCAGCGCGGCGATATCCTGCAGGCCGACGTATCCAGGGCGACGGTCGTGACCCTGTATCTCGTGTCGAGCGCGAATCTCAAGCTGCGCCCTCTCCTCACGCGTCAGCTGCCCGCCGGAGCGCGCGTCGTGTCCCACGCCTTCGGCATGGGCGACTGGGTTCCCGAAAAGGTCGATCGTTTCCGGGACAGCCAGGGTGACGAACGCGTGATCTATCTCTGGCGGGCGGACGGACAAGTCCGGCCGGGCCTTCAATAGCTGAAGAAGAAAATCAGATCGATCCCGGCGCGCTCCACGCGACGGAACAGCGACGCGCGCGAGCGCACCCCTGACACGTCGCTGGCGTTGGCGCGGATTCTCAGATATCTCGTCAACTCGTAGTCGGCCAGCACTTCGTTGTACGGCTCGGAACTGAACTCCCTCGCGTACGTCACGAACAGCCCCTTCCAAATCTCGCGGCCCGCCGAGAGCCTGAAGCTGGTGGTCCCGAACGCGCCGGTCGGCTCGAGCTCGAGAAAGTCAAGACCGAGCGCCTCGCCCACCGCGGATACGGCGGGACTGACGACGAAGCCGGTAGCGAGCGTGGCGGCCTGCAGCGCGAGTTCGTTCCGTTGAGCCAGGGCCAGCTCGTTCACCGGCTGGTTGAAGAGCAGCAACGACAGGATGTCGCTCTCGTCGAGTGACGGCGTGCTCGTCAACTCGAGCTCCGGAGCGGACACCTGGCCACGAAGCGACGCCCGAATCAGGACGCCGGAGACCGTCCGGCTCGCCGCGATCGAGAGCAGCGGATCGAGCGAATTCTCGCCGGTGAAGCGGAGCACGCCCTCCCGCTCGATCGTGAAGCGCCTTCCCTGGTATGCGTACGAACCCCGTACTGTCTGAAGCGCGCCGGAGAGCGCGAGACGCCCGTGCGGTGTTTTCCTGATGGCGAGATCGCCCCCGAAGACGACGTTGATGTCGCCGACGCCTGCCACCGACTCTCGGCTCAGCCGCATGTTTTCGCCACGAACCACCAGGTTGTTCGTGGCGAGGAGCCGCAGGCGCAGCGTCAGGTTGTCCCATAAGGTCGAGACGCCAGGCAGCCGGGGCGCGGGCTTGGTGGTGTCACCCGGTGGACCCGAGGCCGAAACGGAATACGGGCGCTGAACGAACGCCAGCAGGCGGTCGGCGTCGAGCGCCGCCCGATCGATCGCGAGGTCGCCGGACACGACCGGCGCGGCAAGCGTGCCCGTGACCATGACGACGCCGTTCAGCGCAAGATCGCCGAGCGCGTTATGCAGGAACTCGAACCGGGTGGCGCTCAGTTCGAACCCGAGGTCCCCCAACCTGAGGGCGCGGGTGCCCACCGTGCCGGTCAGTTCCATCGGGTTGCCCTTGCTGTCCTCGAGGCGGAACTGCTCGATCGTGACAGCCTGGGGCACGAAGGCGATGTGTGCCGTGCCGTTCTGATAGCGGATGCCGGTCGCCGGCACTTCGAACGCCGCGTCCTTCACGTCCAGGTACCCGTCCACACGCGGGTCGTCTGCCTGGCCCTTCACCGTGACGTCGAGTTCGAGCGTACCGGCCACGTTACGTACCGCGGTGGTAACGCCTTCGATCAGCGCGAGGTCGATCGCACTCGATCGGACCGCGAGATCCACCGGCTTGGTGGAGCCGGCGCTCGAGAACAGATCCATCGGGGCCGAACCGCGCGCCGTGAGCCAGACGCCGGGGCGCTGATCGACCCGCACCTCGCCGGTGATACCGTCGCCGGTCCACCGGCCTGCACCGGCAAGCGACTGAAACGCAAAGGCGCGGATCCCGCCGTCCGCGACCTTGAACTCCGCGCTGAAGCCGGGATCCACCAGCGTGCCGTCGATCTTCACCGTGCCATTGAGCCGCCCTCTGTAACCCGCCATCACCGGCAGCAGCGGAGGCAGATCCTCGAGCGCGACGTCTTCGACCTTGATGGACACCTCGCCGGACGGCGTGGTCCGGCCGAGGCTTCCCGACGCCGAAATGCGGCCGGTGGCACCGGCGCCGGCATCGAACACCAGATCGCGCACGCCGAGAGCCGATCCGCCCCATGTGACGATCGGCATCCCGGCGCGTGCGCTCAATGCCCAGCGTTGCGGCCCGAGCTCGACCTGCAGCGCCGCGACGTGCAGCTCGTTGTGGTCCGCATGCACGAGCACGCTGCCGGAGACCCGCGCCACGCGCGTGTCAGGCAATCGTGCTTCGATCTCGCCCTCGAGCCTCTCGCGGCCGTATGCGAGCTTGGCCGTTGCGGTGCCGAAACTATTCCCAAAGGCAGACACGAACGACGCCGACACGTCGCCGCGGATCGTCATGTCCGCCACGTTGGTGAGCGGCCCTTCGATCGTGTAGTCACCTGACGCCGCGAGCGCGCTCACGCCGCCCGCCTCGACATTGGACGCCGTGAAGCGGCCGTCGATACGGGTGCGGTCGAGCGGTCCGACGATCCGTCCGCGCAACGTGCCGGCTCCCTGAACCGGAACCGGAGTGAACGCCTCGAGACGTGACGCGTCCGAAATGTCCGCGTCGTACGTGAAGTCCGAATCTCCCCGCGAGAAGCCAATCCTCCCCTTCCCTGAGGCCCGGCCGATCGATGTCTTCGCGTCGGCGCTGGTGATGGTCGCCAGCCCTGTATCCACGGCTCCTGCCACCACCGCGCTCTCGATGTCGATCGTGTTGAGGCGCGAAGCCGTCAGCGACACGGAGCCGCGGAGCGTACTGGCGTCGAGACGGAACCCGGTGTCGAAGAGTCGAGGCATCGAGCCAGAGATGTCGAACCGGCCGTTGATGATTCCGGTGACGCGCCGATCTGCCGTAAGCGCGGCGGGATCGATTCCGTCGAACCCGCCGCTGCCCGTTCCTGCGAGAGAGTCGTTGCGAACCTGCAGATCGAGCGCCGTATCCCTGAAGGTACCGCCGAACATCGTGGCGGACACACCGCTCCCTTTCACGTCCACGGCCAAGTCGTCCAGGCTCGAGCCGGCGCCGGTGAGGTCGAATGCGCCCGACACCTTTCCCGCGTACTGGGGCTGCCGAAGCGTCGGCAGATCGAACGCCTCGCCGATCTGACCGATATCCAGGTCGTTGACCGTGCCGTCGGCGGCGTACGTGACAAGGGGGCCCGACGTGTCGAGGGTTCCATGGCTCCCGGCGGCAACGCGCGCGTCAAGAAAAGTGGAGTCGGCGAATGTCGCCGTGCCCGTCAACACGGGCCTGCGAAAGCGTCCAGTGGCATCGTAGTCGAACGTCAGGCTCGATCGAATGCGAGGCACCGGTACGCTCGGGGGCAGCAGACGCAGATCGAGTCGCGTGGCCCGTCCGGCGAGATGAAAACCGTAGGGCTCCGGAATGTCGAGCCACCCCGATGCGCGCACCGGCGAGCCGTACGCCATGCCGATCGCGGAATCGATCAGGACGCGGTCAACAATCAGCGTTCCGGAGGTTCGCACGTCGCGCGCTTCGTACCCGGCGTACACGACGTGTGGACCGGCGAACGTGTATCGGCCCCTGGGAAAGTGACGGCCCATGCCGAGCAGCAGGTCGAAGTCAGCCACCCCCGTTAGATTCGATGCGGTGTCGGTGGGCAGCCACCGCGCGATATCGAACCGTGTCAGGTTCGCCCGGCCCTTGCCGCGCCACCCGGGAACCGTGGAGTCCAGGATCAGATCCGCCGCGATGTCGCCTGCCGCGGATCCAGCGGAGAGACGCGTCTCGAGCGTGTTCTGGGGACCACGCATGGTCACCTGCACTCGGGCGGGCACGTCGATGCTTTTCAGGCCGGGAACAATCCGCGCCATTTCCGGAAAGTCGAACCTGGAGGCGTCAGCCACGACGTCGTAGCCCGTACTCTTGAACGAGGCGGAAACGGTGAGGGTGGATTTTTCGGATTGCAGCGCTCCCCCTCCCACACTCCAACCGTCGTTGTCGATCCGCACGACACCGATGAAGCTCCGAACGACCAAGACCGGATCGGACGTATCAGCCCGAAGCGCCCTGATGGGA
>JANNHC010000288.1:0-7596 GCA_031404215.1 Acidobacteriota bacterium | reverse complement strand
CCCTGGAATTCCTCGACGTCTGGAAGCGTCTGGACATCTCGTTCGACGACTTCGTCCGCACGACGGAATCGCGCCACAAGGCCGGTGTCCAGGAGCTCGTGCGCCGGATGACAGCGGCTGGGGACATCTACGAGGGGCACTACGAGGGCTGGTACTGTGTCTCGTGCGAGGCCTTCAAGCAGGAGAAGGACCTCGTCGAGGGGCTGTGCCCGATCCACCGGACCAAGCCCGAGTGGATTCGCGAGAAGAATTATTTCTTCCGGCTTTCGAAGTACGGCGAGCGGCTTCGTCACAACTTCGAATGGCACCCCGAATTCCTTGTTCCTGACGTCCGCCGCAACGAGATCCTGCGCCTGATCGAGGGCGGGCTCGAGGACATTTCGGTCAGCCGCGCGGGTCAGGCCTGGGGCATTCCCATGCCGGACGATCCGTCGAGCGTGATTTACGTCTGGGTCGATGCGCTCATCAACTACCTGAGCGCGGTCGGGTTTGGCACCGACCCGGCGATGGTGGCGACGTGGTGGCCCGCCGATCTGCATGTGATTGGGAAAGACATCACACGCTTTCACGCCGTCATCTGGCCCGCGATGCTGATGAGCGCCGGCCTTCCGGTTCCGAAGCAGATCTTCGGACACGGGTTCGTCAACTTTCGCGGCGAAAAGATGAGCAAGTCGCTCGGTACCGCGATCGAGCCGCTCGAGGCCGCCCAGCGATTCGGCCCCGATCCGCTCCGCCTGTACCTGGTGAAAGAGATCGCGTTCGGGAACGACGGCGACTTCACCTGGGAACGGTTCGAGGATCGATACAACGTCGACCTCGCGAACAACCTCGGGAACCTCGTGAGCCGGATTGCCACGATGGCCGAAAAGTATCGCGCCGGGCGGCTCACGGGCCCTGGCAAGCCCGGCCGCCTGGAGGGCGTGGCCCATGCGAGCCTCGACGCCTATCGTTCCTCGATGGACGCCTTCGCGCTGGAAGGAGGCGCCGCCGCGGCGTTTCGCCTGATCGATGGGGCGAACGAGTACATTACCAGCACCGAACCGTGGGCGATCGCCCGCGACACCGCGCGCGCCGACGAATTGAGCCAGGTCCTGTTCGACGTGGCCGAGGCGCTGCGCGTCGCCGGCATCCTGCTGATGCCCATCATGCCGCGATCCGCAGCGGAGATATTGCGCCGGGTCGGGGAAACAACACCGCCGGGCGACATTCGGCTGGCCGACGCGGCGTGGCGTTCCAACGGGGAGCGCGTTATCGCGAAGGCCGAGGCGATGTGGCCGCGGTCCGAATCAGGTCAAAGGAGCACACGCGTGGACGAGACGAAGAATCCGGGCGCCGCGCCCGCACAGCCGGTGGCCGCGCCAATCGCGCCGGCAGGCGCCGCACCGGCCCAGCCGGCGGCAGACAGCAAGATCACCATAGACGACTTCATGAAGGTGGAGCTCCGGACGGCCAAGGTGCTGACGGCGGAGAAGGTGCCCAATTCACGGAAGCTCGTCAAACTGACCATTGACGTCGGCAGCGAAGAGCGCACGCTCGTCGCCGGTATCGCGGAAGCGTACGAGCCGGAAGCGCTCGTCGGCCGGACGATTGTGATGGTGTTCAACCTGAAGCCGGCGAAGCTGATGGGGATCGAGTCGAACGGGATGGTCCTCGCCGCGAGTCCGGACGGCGGGAAGCCCACCCTCGTCTGCTTCGATGCCGACGTGCCGCCGGGCACCCGGGTTCGCTGACGCGTAATGATCGATTCTCATTGTCACCTTGCGGGCGAAGAATTCGCCGGCGACCTCGACCACGTGGTATCGAGGGCGCGCGACGCAGGCGTGACGGGGGCGTTGTGTATCCTCGCGGCCGGCGACGTCAGGGAGTCGGAACGCGCCGGGACGGTTCGCCAGGCCTGGCCCGCAGTGCGATTCGCGACGGGCGTTCATCCGCACCAGGCCGGAGAGTTCTCCGGGCGCGTGGAAGACGCGGTTGGGACGGTGCGTCGAGCGGTCCAGGAGCATGGCGCGTGCGCCATCGGCGAAATCGGTCTCGATTACCACTACGACCTTTCACCGCGTGGCGTCCAGCGGGACATGTTCCGCGCGCAGGTGGATCTCGCGCTGGAGCTCAGCCTGCCGATCATCATTCACACACGCGAAGCGACGGACGACACGTTCCAGATTCTCAGGGACGCCGGCGGTGGCCTCCGCGGCGTCTTTCACTGCTTCACCGGTGACGAGACCATGGCGCGTGCCGCGTTCGAGCTGGATTTCTACCTGTCGTTTGCCGGCATCGTCACGTTCCCCCGATCCGACGGGATCCGCGACGCCGCGAGAATCGCCCCCGCGGGACGGTTTCTCGCGGAGACGGACGCCCCCTATCTGGCGCCCGTGCCACATCGGGGCCGCCGGAATGAACCGGCGTTTGTCGCCGAAGTCGTGGCCAGGCTTGCCGCAATTCGGGAGGTGACTGTCGCCGAGCTGGCCGCGCAGGTGACCCGGAATTTCGAAACGCTGTTCGCGTCGCCGGTCTGACGGCCGGCGCGCCTGTCTTTCTCCTGACGGGTTCCACGTCGGGCGGAAGCGACAAACATCATTGTTGTAATGGCTTAGCGCGTTGACACCCCGCGCGCAAGTTCAGTATTGTGAAGCGATCCTTACGAAACGACACGCCGCTTTGGCCGACATAATGCACAACTCCCCGTCGTCTGCCGACCTGGCGCAGATCTTCGAGCCCATCCGCGAAGATCTGGAGGCCGTGGAACGGGAATTCGTCGAGCACATCCAGTCCCGCGTGGCGCTCATCCCAGAAATGGGGCGCTACATCCAGAAGAGCGGCGGGAAGCGTGTGCGCCCGGCGGTCCTGCTGATGGCGGCGCGCCTCAGCGGCTACCAGGGCGATCGCGCCGTGCTGTACGCGTCGGTGGTCGAGTTCATTCACACCGCCACCCTCGTCCACGACGACATCATCGACGGCGCGGACCTGCGCCGCGGCCGCCTGGCCGTGCACTCACGCTGGGGCAACGACATCACCGTGCTCCTCGGCGATTACCTGTACATCAAGTCGATGGCGATGGCGCTCACCCAGGATTCGCTCGAGATCATCCGCCTGCTCTGCGACGTCACGCTGCGCATGATTGAAGGGGAGCTCTACCAGCTGACCAAGACCGGCGATGTCGAAATCTCTGAAGAAGAACACTTCGAAATCATTCGCCGCAAGACGGCCTTCCTGTTCGGCGGGTGCGCCCAGATCGGAGGCATGCTGGGGGGCGTGACCCCCGAGCGCGAGGCCGCGTTGCGGGATTACGGCTTCAATCTCGGCGTGGCGTTCCAGCTGGTGGACGATCTACTCGACTACACGGCCGATCAGACCGCGCTCGGAAAGCCCATCGGCGGCGACCTGCGTGAAGGCAAGGTGACGCTGCCGATCATCTTCCTTCGCCAGCGCGGCGGCGAGGATGCCCATAGCCTGATTCGAACGATCGTCCAGGAGCGGGCTGTCACGCCCGAACAGTGGCGCGATCTGCTCGCTCTGCTCCGCGAACACCGCGCGACCACTCTCGCGTACGAGCGCGCGGTCGAGTATGCGAGCCGGGCGAAAAGCTGCCTCGCGACGTTCTCCCCTGGCCGCGAGCGCGATGCGCTCATGGCGCTGCCCGACTACGTGCTCGCGAGAGATCGGTAGGGTCTGCGGTCCGGGGCAGGCGCCCGGTTCCTGAGCCCTGAGCCTCTGAAAGATGGACCCTCTCGCGCGCATCACCGAGCTCCGCAAGGACATCCGCTACCACGAGGAGCGCTACTACATCCACAACGCTCCGGAGATTTCGGACGCCGAGTTCGACCGCCTGCTTCACGAACTCGAGCGGCTGGAGGCCGGGCATCCCGACCTCGTCACGCCCGACTCGCCCACCCAGCGCGTCGCGGGAGGGCCGACGGCGGACTTTCCGGCCGTCGAGCACATGGCGCCGATGCTCAGCCTCGACAACGCGTATGACGAAGATGAGCTTCGCGCGTTCGATGAACGTGTGAGAAAGGGCGCCGGCCTTGGGAACACGCCTGTGGCGTACGTCGCCGAGTTGAAAATCGACGGCCTGAGCATCGCGCTGACTTACGAGCGTGGCCGGCTCGTGCGGGGTGCCACGCGAGGGGATGGCACGCGCGGCGAGGACGTCACGCCGAACGTCCGCACGATCCGCGCGATTCCGCTCTCGCTGCGCGACGCTCCCGCACAACGCATCGAGATGCGCGGTGAGGTGTACTTGCCGCGGACTTCATTTGCCCGCATCAACCAGGAACGCGAAAACGCCGGGGAGCCATTGTTCCAAAACCCGCGCAATGCGGCCGCCGGCACGATGCGCAATCTGGATCCCTCGCTCGTGTCGCAGAGGAAGCTCGCTGCGTTTGCGTATCAGCTTGTCCTTCCGCCTGAAGCTGGAAGCCACCAGAGTGAAGGGGAAGGGGAAGGCCACGAGAACGCCGGTTCCAATCCTGTGGCGTGGCGGAAGCAGACTCACTCAGCGACGCTCGAGCAGATGCGGGAGTTCGGGGCGCCTGTCGAACCCCACTGGGCGCGCTGCGAGAACATCGACGCCGTCATCGAGTTCTGTCGGACGTGGGCCGACGGCCGCAAGGGACTCGAGTTCGACACCGACGGCGTGGTCATCAAGGTGAACGACCTCGCGCTGCGCAATCGCCTCGGGACGACGGCCAAGTTTCCGCGATGGGCGACCGCGTTCAAGTTCCCGGCGCAGCAGGCGCATACGAAGTTGCTGTCCATTGACGTGAACGTCGGCCGCACCGGCGCCAACACGCCGTATGCCGTCCTGGAGCCGGTCTTCCTCGCAGGGTCCACCATCTCGATGGCGACCCTGCACAATGCCGAGGATCTCGCGCGCAAGGACCTTCGCGAAGGCGACACGGTCATCATCGAGAAAGCCGGCGACGTCATTCCGCGCGTTGTCGCGCCGATCGTGAGCCTGAGACCTGAGGGTTCGGTCCCATGGGTGATGCCGACGGCGTGCAAGGTCTGCGGAAGCGAGCTGCGGCGTGACGAGGAAGAGGTTGTCTGGCGGTGCGACAACTCGTCGTGTCCTGCCCGGTTGCGTCGGAGCCTCGAACATTTCGCGTCCCGCAGCGCCATGAACATCGAAGGGCTGGGAGAGTCCCTGGTCGATCAGCTCATCGAACAGGGACTGGTGAAAGACTTCGCCGACTTGTATCGCCTCGAGTCGGCTCAACTCGAGCACCTCGTCGTCGCCCCGCGCGCGCCGCGGTCGGATCGGGCCGTGCCGCGCAAGCTGGGCAAGGTGGGCCGCAATGTGGTCGAGCAAATCGCGCGCAGCAGGGAGAACGACCTGTCGAGGCTGATCTACGCGTTCGGCATCCGTCATGTCGGCGAGAAAGCGGCCGCCACGCTGGCCCGCTACTTCAGGACGATGGACGCGATGCTCGGGGCGCCGATCGAGGCGCTGCAGACCGTGCCGGATGTGGGGCCCGTTGTCGCCGCGTCGGTCCGAGCCTTCGCTGACGAACCGCACAATCGCGCGCTCGTCGGGAAGCTTGCGGCGGCCGGCGTCAACATGACCACCCGCCTGCCCGAGCCGGGTGAAGCGGCGCCGGGTCCGCACGCGGGCAAGACGTTCGTCCTGACCGGTACGCTCGAAACCATGTCGAGGGAGGAGGCGGCCGAGGCCATCGAGCGGCTCGGCGCCAAGGTGGCCGGCTCCGTCAGCAGGAAGACGTCCTACCTGGTCGTGGGGGCGGACGCCGGGACCAAGCTCGAGAAAGCCCGCGCGCTTGGCGTCGCAACGCTCACCGAGGATGAATTCAAGGCGCTTATAATGTAGGGGGTTATCGGTGCTAGGTGGGGCCTTCGGGTGGAGGTTCGCGGCTCGGGGACTGGCGGCTGGCTGGAATATCTGCAATGTCGAAACGTTTCACGTTTGTCACCGTCGCTTTGACCGCGGTGGTCGCGTTTCTCGTCGGCGTGATTATCGCCGGTGAGTTCACGCCGTCCCCGATTGTCGCGACCGCGCCGCGTGGCCCCGTGCGCGCGGGGGATTCGGTGCGGCCGGCGGGTTATCCGGCCGTGCCGTCGGTGGTGAACTTTGCCGACGTCGCCGAGCGGATCAACGCGGCGGTCGTGAATATCGACTCGACGTCGAAGGGTGCGGATCCCCGCGAGCCGCAGCGGTTGTTCCGCCGTGGCGACGGGCCCGCCGACGGCCCGTCCCTGCGCGATTTCGACGGCCCTCGCCAGGGCGCCGGGAGCGGGTTCCTCATCGACCGCGACGGCTACATTCTGACGAATCATCACGTAATCGATGCGGCGCAGCGCATCACCGTGACGCTGGCCGACGGCCGGACCTTCCGCGCCGAGGTCGTCGGGACGGACCCCGCCATCGACGTCGCCCTGGTGAAGATCGCCGGCAGCCGCGATTTGCCGGAGGCCCCGCTGGGGAATTCCGACGAGTTGCGTGTCGGGGAGTGGGTCTGTGCGATCGGGAATCCCCTGGGGTATGTGCACTCCGTCACCGTCGGCGTGGTCAGCTTCATCGGCCGCAAGCTGTTCGACCCCAGCTTGGACGACTATATCCAGACCGACGCGGCGATCAATTTTGGCAACAGCGGCGGGCCCCTCCTCAACTCGCGTGGGGAGGTGATCGGCATCAACTCGGCCCTCAGTTCACGCGCGAGCAATATCGGGTTTGCAGTGCCGATCAACCAGGCTGTGGCGATTCTCGCGCAGCTCAAGAGCACCGGCCGCGTCTCGCGCGGCTACATGGGTGTCCTGCTCACGGACGTGACGCCCGCCCTCCAGCGGTCGCTGGGCCTCTCGGCAGCCCGCGGGGCTCTCGTACAGGACGTGAAGAACGGGTCGCCGGCCGAGCGCGCCGGCCTCCACACCTACGACATCATTCTCGACGTCGAGGGTCAGGACATCGGCACCAACGAGGAGCTGATCCGCGAGATCTCGGCCCGTCGACCTGGCACGACGGCACGTCTCGGCATCATGCGCGATACCCGCCGGATGACCATTCCGGTGAAGCTCGCCGAGCGGCCGGTGCGTGACGATGGTGATCGGGACGCGCTGGCCAATCGCCCCCGCCCGCCGGCGCCCGCGCCGTCGCCGGATGTGCCCCTCGGCCTGACCGTGCGGGAACTCGACCGCGTGTTCATCGGCCGTCTCGACGTGCCGGAGTCGGTGCAGGGCGTGATCGTCTCGCGCGTGGACCCGACCGGCGCCGCCTTCTCAGCCTCGATTCGCCGGGGGTTCGTGATCATGGAGATTAACCGCCGGCCCGTCCGCTCGGTCGCCGATTATCAGCGTATGATCTCCGCGGCCAGGCCAGGCGACGTGCTCGCTCTGTATTACTACGATCCAACGCTGGCCGAGCGCGCGGTCGTCACGGTCACGGTGGAGTAGCATTCGGTTTTCATGTTGTCGGTTTCGGGTTTGTGGTTTCCGGTCCTGGTTTGAGGAGTCGGGTTTTACGATCCTGAGAGCTTACCGAGACCTGCGGCTCTGAACCGAAGACCTATGACCTCTAAAATCCAAGACTCTAAAACTCTAAGACCCTGAAACTACTCCGTAAATGAAATCCCGCATCCTGGT
>JANNHC010000287.1:0-1655 GCA_031404215.1 Acidobacteriota bacterium | reverse complement strand
GCCCGTGAAAGCGCACGTAACGAAATCCCAATTCGGACTGGGAGCGGCGAAGCTGCTGCTGCCAGTCGGCTCGGAGCGCGATCGGCGCATGGCAACTGCCGACGGTGTGTTCCCAGCAGTGCTGAAGCTCCGTCCCTTGCTGCGAAAGATCGCACCAGAAGTCTACCGTTGCCATGGCTTGTCTACCCCCGGCAGCACGAACAAACGGAGAGCATCATGAAAAGCAAGGCCGTTGCCCTGGGACATCCCATCCACCCCATGCTGATTCCGTTCCCGTTCGCGTTCCTGACCGGCGCTGTTCTGTTCGACGCCGCCGGATGGTTTCGCGACGTCCCGTCGTGGTGGACGACGGGAGGTCACCTGAGTCTGGCGGGAGTCGCGACCGCGCTTCTGGCGGCGATCCCCGGTGTGATTGACTATCTTTACACGGTGCCACCGAACAGTTCGGGGAAGGCCCGAGCGACCAAGCATATGCTCGCGAATCTGACCGCCGTGGCGCTTTTTGGGGCTGCCTGGTGGATACGCGGCGGCGCGGCCACACGACCCGACGCGATCGTGCTCGGTCTGGAGGTACTCGGTCTCGGTCTACTCGGCGCCGGCGGATACATGGGAGGCACACTGGTCACGCGCAACTTGATTGGTGTCGATCACCGATACGCGCAGGCCGGCACATGGCGCGAGGAGACCATCGAGGCGCGGAAGGACCAAGCCGTCATCGTCGCGAAACGCGATGAACTGCAGGTGGACCAGATGAAGCTCCTGCGAGTCGGTCACCAGCGCATTGTGCTGGCACGGACAGAAAAGGGTTACGTCGCGTTCGACGACCGTTGCACGCACAGAGGAGGATCGCTCGCGGGCGGCGTGATGATGTGCGGCACGGTTCAATGTCTGTGGCACGGTTCTCAATTCGACGTCTCGACTGGTAAGGTCAAGGCCGGACCCGCAAAGAAAGACATCGCTGTGTATCGGGTAAAGGAGGAAGAGGGGGAAGTGAGAATCGTTCTCTGAAATCAGAGGAGTCCACGTTCTCAGGTCGATAGCAGGACGACTGCGGCTTCGAAGAACTGCCCGCCCTCCTTGAAGAAGAAAGTGCTGCCGACACTGAAGAAGTACGCGGTACCCACGCTCAACACAACCAGCACCGCCATGCTCAAAGTGCCCGTCCTGAGCGCGCGCCAGGTGGAGACAAGGGTGGGTCCGCGACTGGCAATCACGACGGCCGAGCGTGAAAAGCGGGCCCGCGCCGGCTGCGGAATCTCCAGCAGGCCGGCGGGTGGTATCCCGGCACGGATAACGTCGGTCCCGATGGACTCGCCGGCATCCATTTTTTGTTTTATCTCGTCTGCCGATGATCTCGTCTGCCGAGATTCGCTGGGGCTCGAGCTAGTTTCGTCATGGGCTGTTTCCTTTCGAGGATCTACGGTTCACGCTGCACGTCGCAGCACTTCGGCGCGATTGCGTTCGAGAACCAGAAGTGACAGCAGACTCAGGGACGATCGCGGACACGAAGTCGACGGCGGCGACCGCGTTCCGGGTCCTGCCGGCTTCGCTCGACCCTCTCTCGAATCTCCGTCGAACCCTCCGGCGACGGCCCGCCCGAAAGCTTCTCGAAGTCCACACGTGGCACATCGACGAAAATGTCGATGCGGTCCAGC
>JANNHC010000286.1:0-2913 GCA_031404215.1 Acidobacteriota bacterium | reverse complement strand
GTTCCCCTCGTACCTCACACCCGGCCTGAGCCACGCGATCGCGACCAACCTCAACGCCATCAAACTCCTCGTCACGAACATTCAGCCCGACGCGGAGACTGTCGACGTCAGCGCTGTCGATCTCATCGACCGGGCCCTTTTCTACCTGCGTGACAAGGGACGCCTGACCACGCCGGCGCCATGCCTCATCACGCACTACCTGATCAACGATCCGGCGAGCGCCCCGTTGGAGGCGTACGTGCCCCTGGGCGCCGTCGAATCCCTCGACGACCCGAGGCTTGTGCGCATCGCGAACTATGAGGACGGCGTCACGGGTCGCCACGACGCCACGAAGATCCTGGCACCGTTCATCGACTCGCTGCTCGGGCCCGTACGCCGGTTGCGCGTCGGCATCTACCTGCACGATGCGACGACGGTCGACAAGCTGACGCAGACGCTGCTGGAAATCGTTCGCGGGGGGGCGGCCGAGCTGCCGGCGCACATCACCGCGCTCCACCTGGGTCCTCCGCTGGATGCGGATTTTACGGCGTCGCTGCCGTTTCCCGTTCGAGCGTTTCCTGGGGGGGCCGTGACGCCGACGCTGGCCTCGGAGAACTTTGACTACGTGCTGTTGTTCGAGTCGTCCGGGATGTATCGAGGCGAGGATATCGTCAGCCTGGTCTCACAACTCGTGTTCGTTCCGCTCGACGCCGTGTGGGGCAGCAGACGGCTCTCCGTCAATGATGTTCGAGAGGCGATTCGGTTGCTGTACCGTCGCAAGTGGCTCCTTGGCACCGTCAGCTATTTCGGCAGCCATCTGCTCAGCCTGCTGTATCTCGTGTTCTACGGCCGCTACATCTACGATTCCCTGTCCGGGGTTCGAGCCATCCGCACGCGATACCTGTCGGACTTGCGCGTCGAGCCCGGACACAAACTGGCCAATCATCAGCTCCTGACCGCACTGCTGCGCGACCGTGCCGAAATCCTGGAGACGCCGGTCCGGTTCTTTCCCATCGGTCCCCGTCAGGCCAGGCGCACGACCATCATGGACGGCGTGCAGGCGGCCTTCATGATCGTGGTCCGTCGCGTCTGGGGACGTCCGAAACGCCTGCAGGATCACTCCGCGTCCGTGGACGATTAGGGCGAAAGCTCTTTCATCCGTGACCGATCGTGTCGTCGACGGCCCGGCGGAACGCGGCGGGATCGAGTGCGGGATAGCGATACAGACGCGGTGCAATGGCGTCGAAATACGCCCGCAGGGCCTCGCGTTCGATCAGCCCGCGTCGCAGCATCTCGTCCACATCCTCGACGTCCTGCGCGTGTCCGCGCTCGATCTTCGACAACGCCTGCGCGTACAAATCGAAGTGATGAAACGACACCAGCCCCTCGCGCCCGACAAAGGGGCTGCGATCCTCCCATCCGTCCTTGACTGGAATGAAGTGGTCGGGTGATGCCAGTTCGACGTTGATCTGGAGCTGCTCCTTCAACTGCGGAATAGCCCGAAAGAGTGCGTCGTGTTCGGGGACGACCCGGATATCAACGTCAATCGTGCTGTCACGCCAGCCGTGGAGGACGGTTGTCGCGCCGCCGGTGAAATACACGCGCGCCTCCGCGGGCGAGGCTACCCCGAGCCCGCGCATGAACCGGTGGATGCGGTCACCGTCGGCTAGCGCGGCGCATGGCCACGCGCGCTCGAAGCTGACGAGACGGCGCAGCAGCGCATTGTAGCGGGCGTGCGCGGCGTCCGGCCCCGACCGCGCAATGTGCGCGTAGAGGCGATGCTCCGGCTCAAGGCGCGGCGACGCGATGTCGAACCCCAGGCGCCGCAGCCGCGGCGCGCCGATGGACACCAGCAGCGCCGCCTCGGTTTCCAGCCCGGCCCGGAGGTCGGCGAGCCCCTGCCTCACCAGATCCTCGCCGGGAACGGCGTCGATCTCCATACGCTGATTATACGAACCTTCCGCCCGAAGGGGGACGCGACGCAACTCGAAACCGGACATCTCGGCCGTTCGGACGCCTGACAGCGGCGGGGCACCCGTGCTGGCCAGTGAGGCGGCGGGCAATTATACTGCCGTGTTCGCATGGAGCGGTTTCTCATCATTCCTGCTGGTGGCCTGGGCTCGCGGCTGGGCGGCAATGTCCCGAAGCTGCTGGCCGCCGTGAACCAGCGTCCGATGATCGATCACCTGCTGGAGCTTTACGCGGGTGCCGTTGATCGAACGGCAGTGATCGTGCACCCCTCCGCGGAGGAAGCCGTACGTCTCAGGCTCGGATCGGCCGTGGCCGTGGACGTGTTCTTGCAGCAGGAGCCGACCGGGATGCTCGACGCCATCATGCTCGCCGCCCCAGCGGCCGAGCGGTATCGGCCGCGGCGCGTCCTCATCACCTGGTGCGATCAAGTGGCGATTCATCCGAAGACCGTCGCCCGGATTCGCGCGGCCACTGCGGGGCCCCAGGCGCCGGCGCTCGCGATGCCGACGTGCATGCAGCAGAGCCCATACATCCATCTCGAGCGGAACGCGGAAGGACGCATCACGCGTGTACTGCACAGGCGCGAGGGGGACGTGATGCCGGCCGTGGGCGAGTCGGATGCCGGTCTCTTCGATCTCTCTCTGCAGGCTTACCTCGAATGGCTTCCGCAATATGCGCGGGACGTCGCGGTTGGCAGCCGAACGGGGGAACGGAACTTCCTGCCCTTCGTCGCGTGGATCTCGTCCAGAGCGCAGGTGGCAACCTTCCCCTGCGTCGAGCCGGAAGAGGCAATCGGGGTGAACACCCCGGAAGACCTGGCGCGCATCGAACGCTATCTGCGCGAGCGCCGCTGAGCCATCAGAGCACGCGGTAGATTCGCACCGACCCGTTCGCGAAGACCCGCTCGAAAAGCTCCGGATGCCGGTCGAACTTCTGCGTCCCCGAGGGATACGCCGCGAGATC
>JANNHC010000285.1:0-3668 GCA_031404215.1 Acidobacteriota bacterium | reverse complement strand
CTTTTTTCTCAGCGAGCAGGTTGTCGAGAATGGAGTTGGCGCGTCCGACCGTGGACCACGAGATGGCCGTGTCGCCCCCGCCGTGAATCAGATAGAGCACAGGCAGGCGTCCAGTACCCTTCTCGTAGCCAGGGGGCGTGTAGACATACATCTCACGATGCGCACTCCCCAGCGTCTTCGCCACGTACCGGACCAGCCCGACGGTGCCGTGCGCCACATCCCGTGTCTCTGAGAAATCGCCGGGCACGTAGAGAACACTCTGCACCTGCGTCTGATTGGGCGAGACATTGACGTTGCGCGAATCGACGACGGTCATTCCGTCGACGTTGAACGTGTAGCGCCACGCACCGGGCTTGACACGCCGCGGTGTCGTGCCGCTCCAGATGCCGGTCTCGCCTTTGGTCATCGTGACAGCCGGCGTGCCACCGCCTCTGCCCCCAGGAGCTCCAGCTGCAGCCGGTGTGGGCGGAGGCGCATTCGGATCGGGAACCATGCTGCCGCTGATATCACCGCCGACCGTCACCGTCGTCGCGTTGGGCGCCAGCACGCGGAAGGTCACACGTCCGTCGGCTTCGATTTGCGGCGACACCAGGGCCGGTCCGCCGCGGCCGCCGCGGCCCGGACCGGGCGCGACCGGCGCTTGGGGCGCCCCGGCGGGGGGCGGCGACGGTGGTACCTGGGCCGTCGCGACCACACCGCAGAACAGGCCAAACGACATCGCCAGCAGGGCGCGAGTTGGTTGCATCTCCACTACTCCGGATAGGCGGTGGGACGTGGGGGGAAGTCCCAGTCCAAGAGTCGCAAGACCTGTCTTTTACGTCTGTGTCCCCGACCTTGCGCGTAAGTGCTCGCAACGGACTAGCACACGTCAGCGCTTGCAGCTGATCGAAATCCCCGCACGGCTGGCCTTATCGATAGTGGTGACTGCGTCGGGCAGGGTTTCGAGATGCGCCAGGAATTCCCGGATTCCCGCACCGGCCCCAAGGCCCGACACGTTGTGGGCCGTGAAACAGCCTCCGCGAACGACTTTCGGCCAGACTGCGACGAGGTAGTTCTTGTACCACTCCTTGTCGGCGTCCGAGAACACGAAGTCGAACGGACCCGGAAGGGCGGGCACGATCTCATGTGCGTCACCAAGGCGCGCATCGATGTACGAGGCCAGTCCCGACTCCTTGAAGTTGGCGAGGGCCGTGCGGTGCCGCTCCGGATCGATTTCAACCGTCGTCAATTTGCCGCCCGTCTTCGCCAGCGCCCACGCGATCCAGATCCCCGAGTGCCCAGTGGAGGTTCCGATCTCGAGGGCGCGCGTGAACTTGTGCTCGAGGATCAAGTCATGCAGGACCCGGCCGTCACTCTCGGGAACATTGAGGTCGCGCCACGTTCCGCGGTGTCGCTCGAGAAACGTCTGCACCGTGGTGTCGAGCGCAGCACTGGGATCCTGACCCGTGGCGGTGGTGGAGAGAGTGGCCGCGAGTAACACGCCGGCACCGACGCATATCAGTCCGCGCATCTTCAGCTCCCTTTCCTGGCTCTCGGCACGAATCGCGGCATCGAGTCCTCCCACAATCTGTCGGTAAGGGAACCAGTGGTCGCCCGCGAGAGGGTGGTTGTCAATGAAGAGCGCATCATCGACGCCGTCGAACTTGACCACCCGGCCGACGGGCGAATCGATGACTGTGGGCTCGCTCAGCGCGGTCGTTTTGTGGCCCCCGATGTTCTCGAGCCGATCGAGCGTCCAGACCTCGCTCTTCAGCCGGTTGCGCGAGCGCCCCAACGGCGAGCGTGCTCGTCAGAAGACAACAGGAGATCAGGCGTTCAGACGTTCATGCGTTGTGTTGGTTTTCAGCATGAAATCTCCTGCGTGCCACGGCCTGATCACCGTGCCATCCAGGCGACGCGATGAGAGTAAGCGTGGGCTGACCTACCCGCCGGTCAGGATGTAGCGCTCCAGCGACGTGATCGTGAACTGCTGCTCGTCGAGCACGGCACGCACCACGTCTCCGATTGAGATGACGCCGACCAGCCGTTCGTTCTCGAGGACGGGCAGATGGCGCACGTGCTTTCCGGTCATCAGCGCCATGCACTGATCGGCCGTCCAGTGCGGGTCCACGCAGATCACGTTGGTCGTCATGATCTCGCCGACGAGCGTGTCTTTCGACATCTTGCCGTGGAGCACGACTCTCCGCGCGTAGTCACGCTCGGAGAGGATGCCTTTCACCTCCGGCCCCGACACGACGAGCACGGCGCCGATGTTCCTGGATGCCATCAGCTCGAGCGCATCGTAGACCGTGTCCTCGGGCTTGACGGTGTAGACGTCCGGCTTGGCGGAGAGCATTTGCCGCACGGTGGTCATCATGGCGAGTCTCCAGGAGCGCGGTCGCGCCTTACGGAGATAGCACCTTTTCACCTGGGCTGCAAGGACCGAAGTCGGATTAGACTTCCTTCTTGTCGGTCACGCGAGCCGGACATCCGCCCACTCGCCATCGTCCCGGGCGGGACATGCCGATCTCGTCCGTCGTTCTTTGAAGGAGTTTTCGATGACCTCGCCTGACGACAGCGCCAACGGGCCGTTCGGTCCCATCTCGCGGCGTGCTGCGATCGGTTCGGCTCTGCTGGCTGGCGCCGCCTTTCTCGTGCCCGCCAGCGCCGGCGCTGAGGACGGGCGCGTGCCGGGCCCCACAGCACAGGGGCCGCGGAAGCGGTACGACATGAAGAAGTCGATCAACCTCTGGGCGTTTCCTTACCCCCAAAAGATGACGCTGGCGCAGTGCCTGCAACTGGCGAAGGATGCGGGCTTCGACGGCATCGAGCTGAACTACGACCTCGACTCGGACCTCTCGCCGAAGAACGGAACCCGGGAATTCAACGAGATCCGTCGCGCGGCCGACCGGATCGGGATCGCCATCAGCGGACTCTGCTCCTTTCTCTTCTGGCCCTATCCGCTGACGAGCAACGACGAGGCGAAGCGGAGCCGGGGCCTCGAACTTGCCGGCCGCATGGCACAGGCGGCCCACGACCTTGGCACGGACAACGTGCTGGTGGTCCCGGGAGCGGTGCACATTCCCTGGCGGGACGACCACGAACCCGTCCGCAACGATGTCTGCGATCGCCGGGCGCGGGAAGCGGTCGGCACGCTGGTGAAGACCGCCGAGAAGCTGAAAGTCCACCTGAACATCGAGAACATCTTCTTCAACGGGTATCTCATGTCGCCGATGGAGATGAACGGGTTCGTCGACAGCTTCGACAGCCCGCACGTGCGCGTGCATTTCGACACCGGGAACATCATGCTCTTCCACTATCCCGAGCACTGGATTCCGATCCTGGGACAGCGAATCCGCAACACCCACTTCAAGGAATTCACCAAGAAGGGCACCGACCACTCGCTCGAGTCGTTCCGGCCGCTCCTGGATGGGACGACCAACTGGCCGGCGGTCATGGACGGCCTGGAGGCTGTCGGGTATCGCGGTTACTGCACGTTCGAATACTTCCATCCGTACGCGCATTATCCCGAAGCCCTCGTCTACCAGACGTCCGACTCGCTCGACCGGATCCTCGGCAGGAAGTGACACCGGGCAGGACGAGTCTGCGGTATATTCCGCTGCAGAGATGAACAGACGTCAATGGCGCTGCGGGCTCGCGGCGGCGCTGCCGATGTCGCGCGGGATTCC
>JANNHC010000284.1:0-6652 GCA_031404215.1 Acidobacteriota bacterium | reverse complement strand
ATGGGCACACCCACCGCCGCGACGGTGAACTTGGAAGACTGTGCCGGATGCGGAGTCTCCGGCTGGGGCTGGCAGGACAACGGCTATGGCGCCGGGCTCATGGGGCCGCTCATTTACTTCCAGACGACCGGCCCCCAGCGACTCCGCGTTCAGGTCCGCGAGGACGGGTTCTCGATCGATCAAATCGTCCTGTCGCCCGGGCGGTACCTGAACGCAGCCCCAGGCAAGCTGAAAAGCGATACAACGGTCATGATTCGGCCGTGAGGCGGGATCGGCTATCCTCTCCTGAGAAGTAGGGCACGCCGACAATCCAGCCGCAAGGAGCCTCATGATGTCGATGGCAAAAGAGTTCCGGGAGTTCGCGGCGCGCGGCAATGTGATTGACCTGGCTGTCGGCGTAATCATCGGCGCCGCATTCGGCAAGATCATCACGTCGCTCGTGAACGACATCGTCATGCCGCCCATCGGCATGGTGATCGGCCGCGTCGATTTCAAGAGCTTGTTCGTCGCGCTCGACGGGCAGACCTACGCGTCGCTGGCCGACGCCCAGAAGGCCGGAATCGCGTCGATCAACTACGGTCTGTTCCTCAACACCGTGCTCGAGTTCCTGATTGTCGCCTTCGTCATCTTCCTGATGGTGCGGCAGCTGAACCGGATGAAGACGCCTGAGCCGACGGGCCCGACCGACGACGCACGCGATTGCCCGTTCTGCGTGTCGCGAATTCCAACCAAGGCGACACGGTGTCCGCATTGCACATCCGAGCTGACGCCGTCGCACGGGTAGGGCTCCCTGTCCTGTTGAAACCGCTCTCCTTCATCCGATGATCTGCCAAACCGTCTCGCACTACCGGATCCAGGAGACGCTGGGTCGTGGGGGCATGGGCGTCGTCTACAAGGCCGAAGACACCCGCCTCAGACGCCCGGTCGCCCTGAAATTTCTCTCCGAGGAGCTCTCGCGAGATTCCACTGCGGTTGAACGGTTCCAGCGCGAAGCGCGCGCCGCCTCGGCGCTGAATCATCCACACATCTGCGCCGTGTACGACATCGGCGAGCACGCCGGCCGACATTTCATCGTGATGGAGTTTCTGCAGGGCGCGGCGCTCCAGCAGCACATCGGGAGTAAGCCGCTGCCCACGCAGGAAATTCTCGATCTCGGCATTCAGATAGCCGATGCGCTCGAAGCCGCTCATGACCGCCGCATCATCCACCGCGATATCAAGCCGGCGAATATCTTCGTTACGGAACGTGGCCAGGCCAAACTGTTGGATTTCGGTCTGGCGAAGCCCCCGCTGGAGCGGCACCCGGCAACCGCGCTGCCGACCGAGGAACAACTCACGGGCGCGGGCGCGATTCTCGGCACGCTGGCTTACATGTCACCGGAGCAAGTTCGGGGTGAGCCGCTCGACGCGCGCACCGACCTCTTTTCGCTCGGCGCCGTACTGTACGAAATGACCACCGGGCGGCAGGCATTTGACGGCAGCACGTCGGGCACGATTTGCGACGCCATTCTGAACCGGGCGCCCGTTCCGGTGGTCCGCGTGAATCCCGCCTCACCGCCGAAACTGGACGACGTCATCAACAAGGCGCTCGAGAAAGACCGCCAGCTCCGTTACCAGACCGCCTCCGAGCTTCGCACGGATCTGCAACGACTGAAACGCGACAGCGCCTCGGCGAACGTCACGGCGCCAGACACACGAGACGGCACCGCCGGGCCGAGGCCCTGGTGGCGGGGCGGTCCAGCGAAGGCCGCGGCCATGATCGCGCTGGTCGCGGCGGCTGCGGCAGGCATTCAGTTTGCGGTCGTCCCGTCGCGCGGCGCCGCGATTGATTCCATCGCGGTGCTGCCCTTCGTCAACGGCAGCGGCGACCCCGATGCCGAGTATTTGAGCGACGGCATCACGGAGAGTCTCATCAACAACCTCTCGCAGCTTCCCAAACTGCGCGTCACGGCCCGCAGCACGGTGTTTCGATACAAGGGACAGGAAACCGACCCGCGGAAGATTGGACAGGACTTACGCGTGCGCGCGGTGCTCTCGGGCCGGCTGCTGCAGCGAGGCGACACGCTCATCGTTCGCACGGAACTCATGGATGTCGCAAATGGCGCGCAGCTCTGGGGCGGCCAATACAACCGCAAGGCGGCGGATGTGTTCGCACTCCAGGACGAACTATCGACGGAGATCTCGAATAAGTTGCGGCTCCGGCTGACGAACGAGGAAAGGCAACAGCTGACTCGGCGCTACACCGACAGCCCCGAGGCGTATGCGCTGTACCTCAAGGGACGGTATTACTGGAACAAGCGGAGCGTGGACGGCCTTCAGAAATCGGTCGAGTACTTGCACCGGGCCGTTCAGACGGATCCGGGATATGCGCTCGCCTATGCCGGCCTGGCGGACAGCTACAACCTGCTGTCGTTCTTCAACGTGATTCCTCCGCGGGACGCCATGCCGAAAGCCAAGGCTGCCGCCACCAGAGCGCTCGAGATCGACTCCAATCTCGCCGAGGCCCACGTCGCTCTCGGATACGGTAGCTTCACCTACGACTGGGATTGGCCAGCCGCAACGCGGCACTTCGATCGAGCGATCGCGCTCAATCGCGAGTCCGTGATGAACCACGGCTATTATCCGTTCTATTTGTCGGTGGCCGGCCGCTTCGACGAAGCCATCAGCACGGCGAGGCAGACGTCGGATCGCGACCCTGGTTCGGCCGCTCTCAGTCATACGCTGACGGTTCAACTGATTCTCTCGAGGCGTTTTGACGAGGCGATCGCGGAGAGCGACAGGACCATCACCCTCGATCCCAACTTTGCCGTCGCGTACGAAGTGACGGGGGCCACGTTCGCGGCCAAGGGCATGCTCGCCGAGGCACTTCGCGCGCTGGAAAAGGCCGCGGCACTGAACGGAGGCACGGCGAGCACGCTCGCGCATCTGGGCCACGTGCGAGCCCGCCTCGGCGATCGAGCAGGGGCACAACGCATCCTGGACCAGCTCCACGCCGCCTCGTCGGTCCGGTACACGCCAGCCATGGCCTCCGCGATCGTCCACGCGGGACTCGGTGAGACGGATCAGGCTTTTGCCGCGCTCGAAAGGGCCTATGACGAACGCTTCAATCGTCTGGCGTACCTGAGACGCGAGCCCGTGTGGGACACACTGCGCCCCGATCCGCGCTTTGAAGCCCTGCTGAAGCGGATCGACCTACCGGACTGAGGCGGCCGTTTTCAGAGTTTTTTCACATCTTCAGACCGCACTCTCACGACTTCCAAGGCCGAACGGCGCCAGGATGCATTTGCATCCGCGGCGTCCTTGCAGCCGGCGCGCGGATCGCTCGACTTACAACGTGCTGCCTGCCGGCAAATGAGAGGGTAACGACATGGTCACGACCGAAAGTACTCCGAGACGCTTCACTCGCTGGACGCTCATGGGATGCCTGGTACTGGTCCTCGCGGCGCCACAGTGGGCCGCGGCGCAATCGCGATTCACTGGGATCGTCGTGTTTGGAACCAGCCTGTCTGATTCCGGCAACGCCTTCGCGTTGAACGGCTCGGCGAGCACGCCACCCGATTACCTGTTGAATCCGCTGCTCATTCCGAGCGCACCGTATGCGAGGGGCGGCCATCACTTCAGCAATGGCGCCACGTGGATCGAGCAGTACGCACGTTCGCTGGGCGTCGGTGGCAGCGTCCGGCCCGCCTTCGGCGGATCGAGCAGGCAGCACACCAACTTTGCCGTCGGCGCCGCCCGCGCCTACAACGACGGCATCAACTTCAACCTGACGCGGCAGGTGGACGCCTTCCTCGAACGCTCGGGTGGGGATGCGGACCCGCAGGCTCTCTACGTCATCGAGATGGGCGGCAACGACATTCGCGATGCATTTCAGGTCTATTTAATGGGGGGGAACAGCGGCGCGATCATCGCGGCGGCGCTCGCCTCCATCGCCGTGAATATTCAGAGGCTTCACGCCGCCGGCGCGCAACAGTTTCTCGTCTGGAGTGCGCCGAATGTCGGGCTCACTCCCGCCATCCGCTCGTTGGGTGCAGGCGCAATGGGCCTGGCGGACTACTTCACGCAGGTCTTCAACGGAGGCCTCACGCAGACACTGGCGGGGTTGTCGGCACTTCCGGGTGTGTCGTTGGCGCGCCTCGACGTCTATCAGATCCTCGCGAACATCGTCGCCAACCCCGCGGCCTTCGGTCTCAGCAATGCGACGACAGCGTGCGTGACTCCGCGTATTGCGCCGTTCTTCTGCCAGAATGCTGACGAGTACCTTTTCTGGGACGGCATCCACCCGACGAAAGCCGGCCACGCCATCCTTGCAGAGCAGACGGCCATCGTTTTGCAGTAATCCGACCGAGGCCACGACACGGCGGCCCTCGGGGCCGCCGTGTCGCGACTCCACGTAAAGGATCGGCATCGCGACCTGAATACCAGCGAACAGCGTTCCGCATACGCGTTCGGTGTGGACCGGATCTCACGGACTCTCCGGACGTCGCGGCGCACATGGCAACCATCCGGTGAACCGCTCCCCAGTTTCGGGCAGACCGCGACGACGTTGCGGTGCCGATGGGCAACCTGGCCCCAAGGTGGATATTGATGAAGGGCAGGCAACGTATCGTCGCGCTGTGCACCGGCCTGCTCTGTGCGGCCGGGTCGCCGGTCTTCGCCTCAGCGCAGGACACGGCGGGCGTCGGCGCCATTGTCGGCACGGTCGTTGACGATAGCGGGCAGCCCGTACTCGCGGTCACCGTGTGCATCACCGGCACGACCCGCTGTGTGCTCTCAGACGACGTAGGCCGTTTCAAGCTGCCGGACGTGCGGGCGGCGACCTATCAGATCGAGATCACACCTCCAGGCCAGCCGCCCATAACCGGAACGACGGTCGAGGTGCGCGCCGGGCGCGAGTCGGTCGTCGAGATCACGCTGCCGAAGCTCGGAGCCATCCAGCAGACCGTGACGGTTACCGGCTCGGCGTTCGTGGCACCGGAGGAGGTCAAGACCTCGAGCTTCCTCATACAGTCCGCCGATATCCTGTCGGGCGCGGGGGCGTTGCAGGACGTGTCGCGTTACCTCCAGACCCTTCCCGGGGTCGTCATCGGGACCGACGACTTCCGCAACGACATCATCGTTCGCGGCGGCAGCCCGCTCGAGAACCTGTTCGTCGTCGATAACATCGAGATCCCGAACATCAACAGCTTCGCCAACTTCGCGTCGGCCGGCGGGACCGTCAGCATCCTCGACGCGGCCCTCATTCAGGACGTCACGTTTCTCACCGGGGGCTACCCGGCGCCCTTCATCAACCGCGTCTCGAGCGTGCTGCAGATCGCTCAACGAGAGGGAAACCGCGAGCGCTTTGCGGGACGCGCCACGCTGGGATTCGCCGGCGCCGGGACGATTCTCGAGGGGCCGATCGCCGGTGGCAAAGGCTCGTGGGTGGTATCGGCCCGGCGTAGCTTTCTGGATCTGTTTACGGAGGATCTGGGATTCGGTGGGGTGCCTGTGCTGTACACCTTCAGCGGCAAGGTCCTGCTCGACGTCACAGAGACCGATCGCATCTGGGCGGTGAACATCACCGGCGTGGACAAGATTCGGCTCGGACTGACCGAGAGCAATCTCGAGGACGACGTCAGCGACTTTGATATCCGCTACCGAGGTTCGCGAAGCGCAACCGGGGTCAACTGGCAGCGCACATTCGGCCAGAGAGGCGTGGGGCTCCTTGGCGTGTCGCACTCGGAGGCGCGACTGACATCAACCGTCAAGGATCTGATCCGCGACGGCCTGCCGCCTGCAGATGCGCCGGTGGACGACGTCATCGCGTCCGGACCGCTCGTCTTCCGCGACCGATCGAGGGAGGGCGAGACGACGATCAAGTACGACCTGACCGCGTACATGCCGATGATTGGCAAGCTGCAGATGGGCGGCAGCCTCAAGCGGTTCGGCCTCGACTACGACACCGCCTCTCCACTCGGCGACGACAGCCCCTTCTCCGCGGTGCGCGGCGTCAATGCCTTTGCGCTTCGCGAGACAGACACCGCGTACCAAACAGGCGCCTATCTGCAGGCGACCCGGGACGTTACGCGCCGGCTGAACCTGACCGTGGGCGGACGCGTCGATCGTTACGGATACATCGACGCCGCGCGGTTCAGTCCGCGCGCGGGCGCCAGTTACCGGCTGACCGATGCGCTGTCATGGCGCTCGAGCTACGGGGTCTACTACCAGCAACCGTTGTTCCTCTTCCTCGCGGCATTTCCCGAGAACCGGTCTCTCCTGCCGCTCCGTGCAGATCACTACGTCACCGGCCTGAGTTATACGCCGAGTGACGACGCACGGCTGACGGTGGAGATTTATCAAAAACGCTACAGCGACTATCCGGTGGGGCGTCAGTTCCCGTCCTTGTCGCTCGCGAACGTGGGCGACACCTTTGACGTGCGATCGATTCTGTTTCCGCTGGTGAGCGCCGGGCGCGGCCGGGCGGAGGGGTTGCCTTCAGCTTGCTGTCAAACACCGCCGTCAGCGCCGCCTCGGCAGCGCGCTGGACGCGCTGATCCAGCGTCGTCTCCATGATCACGTCTTCCGTCGTCTCGCTGCCCAGATAGGCCGGCGTGCTTTCCATCACCCAATCGGCAAAGGCGCCGCCCGCGCTTTGCCCCGCCGCCGCCGAC
>JANNHC010000283.1:0-2615 GCA_031404215.1 Acidobacteriota bacterium | reverse complement strand
CCGGCCCTACTCGCACTCGCTCTCCGACGACGAGAAGTTGTACAAGACGGCGGACGAGCGCGCGGACGAGGCGAAGCGCGATCCGATCGCCAGGCTCGCCGCATTCATCAAGGGTGAGGGCATGGCCACCGAGGCCGAGCTCGAGACGATCGCCCGCGAGGTGGACGTGGAGGTGAACGCGGCCGCGGACCGCGCGACGAAGGCGGAAAAGCCGGCCCCCGACACCGCCACGCTCTACGTCTACTCACCCGACGTCGATCCCTCGTCCGAGGCGTTCGATACTCCGGCTCTGACGTCCGGCAAGCCCGACACGATGGTCGCGGCCATCAACCGGACGCTCAAGGACGAGATGGCCCACGACCCGCGCATCGTGGTGTTCGGCGAGGACGTCGCTGACTGCAGCCGCGAATCCGCGCTCGAGCAGGTGTCTGGAAAGGGCGGCGTCTTCAAGGTGACGCACGGCCTGCAGCGCGCCTTTGGCGCGGCGCGGGTGTTCAACTCGCCGCTCGCGGAGGCCAACATCATCGGGCGCGCCATCGGCATGGCGACGCGCGGGCTGAAGCCAGTCGTCGAGATCCAGTTCTTTGATTACATCTGGCCGGCGATGATGCAGATCCGCGATGAGATGTCGATGCTCCGCTACCGCTCGAACAACGCGTTCGCGTGCCCGATGGTCATCAGGACCGCGATCGGCGGATACCTGCGCGGAGGCGCGCCGTACCACAGCCAGTCGGGTGAAAGCATCTTCGCCCACTGCCCCGGCATCCGGATCGTCTTCCCGTCAAACGCGCGGGACGCCGCGGGCCTGCTGCGTACCGCGATCCGCTGCGACGACCCGGTGTTGTTCCTGGAACACAAGCACCTGTACCGCCAGACCTACAACAAGGGGGAGTATCCCGGCCCAGATTTCATGGTGCCGTTCGGGAAGGCATCGGTGCGCCGCGACGGCAGCGATGTCGTCGTCTTCACATGGGGTGCGCTCGTGCAGCGGTCGCTGCTGGCGGCGCAGCAGGCGGAAAAGGACGGCATCAGCGTGATGGTCGTCGATCTGCGGACGATCGCGCCGTTCGACTGGGACGGCATCGCCGCGGCCGTCAAGCACACCAACCGCGTAGTCATTGCACACGAAGATCAGCTGACGTGCGGCTTCGGCGCGGAACTCGCCGCTCGTATCGCGGACCAGATGTTCGAACATCTCGACGCGCCCGTGCGGCGCGTCGCGGCGCTCGACACGCCGGTCGCCTACTGCCCCGAACTCGAAGAAGTCATCCTGCCGCAGTCCTCGCACGTCCTGAAAGCCATCAAGGACGTGGCGAACTACTGATCGCTGCCGCTCGCGGCATATGATGAACCAGCATGGTCAGACATCTTGCGGCCATCGGGCTCGCGCTGGCGTGTGTCGCTCCGCGGGCCGCTGACGTCGAGGAACGCCGTTCGGTGGGCGGCCTCGCGGCCCATCTCGCCGGCGCGTTCGAGGAGATCGCCGCGTGCCAGGTCTCGCCGGCCGGCGAGTACCTGATCTTCGATCGGCGCGCGCACGCCGTCTATACCGTCGCGCGCGGCGCGGAGGCGCCAACAAGAATCCTGCAGATTGGGGCCGAAAAAGGCCGCATCCTCATGCCGACCGCGTTCGACTCGGCAGCCGACGGCAGCTTTGTCGTCGCAGATGCTCCCGGCACCCAGCAGCGCCTCCAGTTCTTCATGCCGACCGGAGCGGAGCTCGGCGGCTTCACTCTGCCAGGCCGCGGTGTCCCGCGTTTCGTCCTCGGGAATCTTCCGCTCGCCGGACTGGCCTCGCTCGAGTACACGGGCGAGCGCGTGCTCATGAGCCAGCCCGACGTCGGCGCCCTGATGATCGAATACCTGCTGAGCGGCACGGTGCTGCGAACGTTCGGACAGTTGCGCGCGACGGGACAGGAGAAGGACCCGCTCGTCCACATCGCCCTGAATGTCGGTATTCCACTGCTCAATCCCAAAGGCGGGTACTACTACGTGTTCCTGTCCGGCGTGCCGCTGTTCCGCAAGTACGACGCGTCGGGAACGCTCGTCTTCGAGCGGCACATCGAAGGGGTGGAGATCGATCCCTACCTCGGTCGCATGCCGACGTCGTGGCCCCGGCGGCGCGAGGGGGGCACCGACATCCCCATCGTGCCCGCGATCGTACGCGCCGCCGGGGTGGATCGTGAAGGCAATCTGTGGATCTCGCTGGTGGCGCCGTACACGTATGTGTACGATCCGTCCGGTGACAAGCGGCGCACGCTGCAGTTTCGCGGCGCCGGCATCATTGCGCCGACACATTTTTTCTTCACGCGCGATCGTCGCGTGATCGTGTCCCCCGGGTGTTACGCGTTCGGCGCGGAGTGACCCTGCGCGCCGGCACTCACATCAGCTTCCCTACCGGCCCGAGATCGAGATTGAGATCCTCCGGCTTCAGGCCGAACTGCGTGCTGAGGTCGCGGACGGTTTCTTCGAGTCGCATCAGGGCAAGGCCCACCGCTTCTGTTTCCGCCGGCGTCAGTGTCTCAGCCTCCATCCGGCGGATCGCCTGGCGCTCGAGGACCTGGCGGATGAACTCAACGAGGGTGAGCACGAGCTTCGCGACGGAACGGCGCACG
>JANNHC010000282.1:0-2395 GCA_031404215.1 Acidobacteriota bacterium | reverse complement strand
TGAGCAAGTCTAAGCGTAACCCCCACGTGGCACAATACTTGTAGTAAACCCGTGAAGTCTGACTCGGCCGCCACAGGCGGTTCGAAAGGACGAAGAGCGTGTCTGGTTTCCAACCGGATGCCAAGGCTAAGCGGGGATCGGGGATCGGGGATCGGGGATCGAGGTCAGGGTCATGCGCAGGGAGTGGGTTTCTATAATGTTCGCCGGGCTCTTTGGAGTTTGTGCCTCGCCGCTCCACGCGGCCACGCGGCCGGCTGTTGATGAATCGCGTGAGACGGCGGCTCCCGTGGCGGTGCAGCGCGTCAGTATTCCGGCAAGCGGCCTTCGCGACGAGGCCGCCATGGTCCTTGTCGGAACGGCGCTGATTGGGCTCGCCGCCGCCGTTCGTCGCGCGGCCTGAGGCGGAGATAACGGAGTCCATCTACTCCGCTACCGGCGCACACTCCTCATGACAACGACGCTCCGCGTGTTGCTTCTGTGCGCGGCCGTGGGCGGTACGTCGGCGTCATCCACTACCGAGACGGTGAACGTTTCCGCTGGCGCGAACCTCCAGGACGCAATCGATCGTGCGCGGCCGGGCGACACGCTGCTCCTCGCGCCTGGCGCGACCTACCTGGGTAATTTCGTTCTGCCGGTGAAGGCAGGCGACCGCTACATCACGATCCGCACGGGGGGGGAAGACAGGGCCCTGCCAGGGATCGGACAGCGGGTGCTCGGTGCGCATGCGACCCGCCTCGCGAAGCTGAAATCCCCCAATCGCGAACCGGCCCTTCGAACCGCGCCATCCGCGCATCACTGGCGTCTTGAACTCCTCGAGTTTCTCCCGACCGAGGGCGGCGCCGGCGACATCATAGCGCTTGGCGACGGCGGTTCCGCGCAGCGCGAGCGTTCGCAGGTTCCCCACGATCTCACCATCGATCGCTGCTACATCCACGGTGACGCCGTGGTGGGGCAGAAGCGAGGCGTGGCCCTGAACAGCGGATCGACCACGATCACCAACTCCTACATCTCAGACATCAAGGCCATCGGTCAGGACACCCAGGCCATCGGCGGCTGGAACGGCCCCGGTCCCTACACGATCGAGAACAATTTCCTTCAGGCGGCTGGCGAGAACTTCATGCTGGGCGGTTCGGATCCCTCGATTCAGGGCTTGGTCACAGAAGACGTCGTGTTCCGCCGCAATCACCTTTCAAAACCAGTCGCGTGGCGGTCGGAAAGGTGGCAGGTGAAGAACCTGTTCGAACTGAAGAATGCGCGACGCGTACTGGTCGAGGGCAACCTGATGGAGCACGTGTGGCGGGACGCGCAGGTCGGCTACGCGATCCTGCTGACGCCGCGCAACCAGGACGGCAAGGCGCCGTGGGCCACGGTGGAAGACGTCACCATCCGGAAGAACCTCGTCCGCCATGCCGGCGGGGCGCTGCAGATTATCGGAGAGGACTCAAACCACCCGAGCGGGCCAACGCGGCGGGTCCGCATCGTGGACAACTTGTTTTACGGGGTGGATGCAGCCAGGTGGGGAGGCCCGGGTGCGTTCGCGCTCATTGGCGACGGCCCGAGTGAGATTGCGATCGAGCACAACACCGTCAGCCAGAGCGGCAACATCATCCTGGCATACGGCGGAACAAAGGGTGAACCGAGGCCCGCGACCGGGCTCGTGTTCCGGAACAACCTCATTCGCCACAACCAATACGGCGTCCACGGATCTGACCGGGGGGTCGGGGACGACACACTCCAGGCCTATTTTCCGGATGCGGTCTTTCAGTCCAATGTCGTGGGAGGCGGGGACGCGAAACGGTATCCCAAAGGCAACACGTTCATCAGCGAGCGCGAATTCGACGCGTCATTCATGAACGGGGAGGGGGGCGACTATCGTCTCAGGGCCGGAAGCCCGCTGCGGAATGCGGGTTCGGACGGCCGTGACATCGGCGCCGACATCGCGTCGATCGCGCAGTTGCTCGGCACGCGCACGCCGTCACGATAGATTTCGGCTTCGCCGGGTCCGTGTCCGGCACCCCGCGCAACCCTAGCCAATCACCGCGAAATTCGCAGGCTCGTTGGGGTCTTCGGTCGCGGTGTGGCGTCCCCCTGCACGACTCGCGACGTCCCGTTCAGCAACGTTTCAAGATCTGCCCCGATGTTGCCGCCGTCAGCGGCCGCGCCGACGAGCACGCTTGAGGCGGAAAGGCGATAGTCGCCCTGAGACTGATCGACAAAGGCTGACGCAAAAGTCCCGCTGAACGTGTTGCCAGCGGGATAGCGCGAGGCCGTTCCGCCCTGCAGCCAGTTGCCGCGCACGACACCACCGGGAAAATAGCCCGCGATCGTGCTCGTGCCCCACGCGAACCCGTCCCCGTTGATCCCGTATTGACTGTGTCGCAGCGCGTTGTTGGTG
>JANNHC010000281.1:0-1929 GCA_031404215.1 Acidobacteriota bacterium | reverse complement strand
GTTTTTCAGAAACGGCGCGAGGCGTGCATGCGAATTTACCGATGAACGACAGTCAGCGGCGCTTGAAAATCCTCATCGTGGACGACGACCCCTCACTCCTCGAGGCGCTCGAGCGCGCTTTCATCGAGGCCGGAGAGGACGTCACCGCCCACGGCAGCTTCGAGGAGGCGCGCCGGGCCCTGCACAACACCCACTTCGACGCACTCATCACCGACGTGCGCCTTGGGGCCTTCAACGGGCTGCAGCTTGCCGTCATCAGCCGGGACACGCATCCGGAGATCCGCCTGATCGTGTTTTCGGGGTTTGATGATCCCGTGCTTCGCACCGAGGCCGAGCACGTCGGTGCCACGTATCTCGTGAAGCCGGTGACGGGTGCAAAGTTGCTCGAGGTGCTACGGCAATCGAAGGACGGAAATTAGCGCAACCCCTGAGCCCTGAGTACTGAGCCCTGAGCCTCTTCTGGCTCTCGCGGGCCAGGTCGGGTTGTCGCGGCGGATCGGAACTCCTGGAACGGCATGTGGCACTGGTATTTGCGCAGCATGCCGAGGAACCGCTTGTAGTCGTCGGTTGGCATGTTGAAGAGTTCGACCATCACCCGGTAATTCCCGCCCGTGCGTTCGAGTCCGCGCCTCACGATCGCCCTCACATCATCTCGCGTGAGATCGCGCGACATGAACGGCGCGTAGACAGCGGCCCAGAACGATTCTCCTCCGTTCACCATCCGCTCGAAGAGCGCTTCCGACGCCGAGCGCGCAGGGGCCGTCGTGACCGTGGCAGCAGACGCTGTTGACGCCTGTTCCAGCGAGGAACCGCGGAGCACCTCCAGCGGCAGATCGCGAGGCTCGATCGCGCTCTCCGACGCGCGGACCACCAGGCGTTCGACGATGTTTTTCAGTTCGCGTACGTTGCCTGGCCAGGAGTACTCCGTGAGCAGCGAGAGCGTGGCTGACGACAGCGTGGGCTGATTGACGGAGTACTGCCGGCTGAACTGATCGAGGAAAAAGTTCAGGAACTGCGGAATGTCTTCGCGGCGTTCGCGGAGCGAGGGCACGCGGATGTGGATGACGTTCAGGCGATAGTAGAGATCCTCTCGAAACGTCTTCGCCGCGACGCTGTCCACCAGGTGTCGATTCGTCGCCGCGATCACGCGGACGTCCACGCGCGTTTGAATCGCGTCGGAACCGACTCGCAGGATTTCTCCCGCCTCGAGAAACCGCAGCAGGAGCCCTTGCATGCGCGGGCTCGTCTCGCCGATTTCGTCCATGAAGACCGTGCCGCGGTTCGCCAATTCGAGCGCGCCGGAGCGGTCGCGGTACGCCCCCGTAAAGCTGCCGCGGACGTGTCCGAACAACTCCGTTTCGAGGAGTGTGTCGGTCAACGCCGCGCAGTTGACTGTGATGAGCGGTGCGCGCCTGCGCGCGCTGTTGGCATGAATGAGGCGGGCAACCACTTCCTTGCCGACCCCGCTTTCGCCCGTGACGAGCACTTTTGCGTCGCAGCGCGACGCATACGTGATTTCTTCGTGGAGAGACTGGACGGCTTCGGTCTCGCCGAGCAGGGATTTAAGTTCCATAAGGGCGATAGAGAAACCTCAGATTAGACCGCCAATGCGGGGCGAAGTCAAGCCGCGCGGACCGCAGATATCCAATCATGTCAGGCAATTGCGGGGAACTCGCTGAGATGCTGCCCGGAGGTGTCAAGACCAAAGGTACCTGACCACAGCGGGGCCGAAAATCAACTCAGGACCGAGTTCGCCTGGATAAGTGACTTCGCGCGGTGGGTAGTCTGTTCTCGGAACACTTACCCTGCCACAGGCAGACTTAAGTCCTTCGCGGCTGTGCAAAGTGGGAGTTTCCACACGCATACGAGCGGCTTTCCTGCGGCACGCCGGTTGCCTTTTGAGGACCACATGTCCTTCTCGTTCGATCA